>JANLUJ010001033.1:0-5477 GCA_031363425.1 Pirellula sp. | reverse complement strand
CTCACCGAAAGCGGCTCGTGCAGCTTGGCGTTATTTGTACAGCTGCAACATGCAACGATAGCCCACAGCGTAGTGAGCCGATAAGCACTCGTGCAGACCGGGAACGAGCGATTTGTGATGGATGGAATCATTTGGCTATTGTCGTCGATCTTCGGCTTGAGCGACGGCTAAGGTCGATTCGAAAAGTTCCGACGAGATCTTGAATTGAGGTGTTTCGGACCGAAAGCGTTTGCAATGCTCTGTGATGAGTCGGTACAAGAATCGGAAAAGGTTGCGAGGAGTATGTAGCGATTGAAGGGCGGAAAGGAAACGCGATTCCGTAAGCTCGGATTCAAACAATTCTTTTGGGCTTGGCCGTGCACCAGCGTTGGCACACGCTCGCATACGGGAGGCGAGCAAGTCGTATAACGCTTCGCCCGTCCAATCAAACGATTGAACGACGTTTTGTTTATCGAGTCTGGCTCGTTCATGGAATTCTCGCGACTCGCGATCGACGAAGTACTGAAGTTCGCTTGGCAGGAGCAACTTGATTCCGAAGTCATCGTGTTTGAGCAGTTTGTTGTCGAGCAATGGCCAGACCAATTGCTTCATTCGTTCGGCTTGACCGTTTACGAGATCGGGTTCGTCGACACGATCGACGATGACGATCATGCCAGGGAATCCCAAGGATCGGAGTAGCAATTGCATTTTTTCAAGCAGCGCGTATCGGTCGTCGGATCGCTGCGAATGCGGGAGAGGTTGTTCATTTAGTTCTTTATCCGAGAACTGCATCAACAGTTGTCGCAATTGACCCGGATTTCGTTGAATGACTCGCAGATTTCGGCAAACGCGCAATGCAATCATTTGATGTCGGAACCAGCGATAGCCATACATTGCCCAGGCCGCGACAAGCGTTACCGGAAATAGCCAAAGCAGGGTCTTGGCCGAAATAGTTTCCGTGCTGTAGAAAAAGTAGCTTAGCCACAAGGCGACGATGCTCAACACGATTCCGATCGAAATAGGCAGCCAAGTGGATGGTGAATGGAACCGCAGTCGTTTTCGGATGGAAGAAAAACGATCGTGTAACGTGCCCGATTTGGATCGATCGTAGGATGCCGTTAGCAGCAGCAGATCGCGGCGTTGTCCACGATCCAACCGATCGATCGCATCCTGGCGAATGTTGGTGGACGGTGCGTTGTTGGCAGCCGAGGTCTGCAAAACACGATCGACCAATTGTGTAATGCTTTGGCTTAAGATGGCATCCATGTGGTCCCAAAGCCGAAGTGACTGAAGCACTCGATCCGGGGAAGATTGGTGCCGACGAGGCAAGTGTTCTTGCAGTGGCCCGAGATAGCTATTAAAGTCGTCAAACTCGATGAGAAAGACGCGGCTTTCCGGGAATTGCTGATTGTGCTCGGTGACATGTCGAACGAGTTGCAATCGAATGGCTGTTTTACCCGAGCCTTTTGGTCCGAAAACAACGGCGGTTGCAGGTTGTTTTGCATCCCCGACGACTTTACTCCAGGACGGGTGGAAAGTGCCGGCTATGCAAAATTCTCGAAAAACGGAGTCCGTTTGAGCGTCCTCGTCCGCGAAAGGGTTGCGAGTCAGTTGGTGATGGGCAAGGAATTCTTGTTCGGTCATGATCCCAATAGCATTGTCGAATAACTGCGAAAAACAAGGAGGGTTTTCCGATGCAAAACGAAATCACTGGTTTCTGCGGGAAATCAAAGCTTTTGAGTACAATAAAGGATCTCCTAACGCTTCTAAAGCGATCGGCAGTTTGCAAAGTACCGTATTTGTAAATTTGAGCCTGAGGCACTAGCCGATTTCTTAGGCATTGATCGGCTAGCGCCTCTGGCTCAATTGGTAGGTTTCAGCCTGCCGCTCACCTAAGATAAGTTCGGTAGGCTTTCCCGAACACGACACGACACTGAGTACGCTACTATGGCAGAAAACTTTCAAAATCAACTTTTTCGCTTGTCGAGCGTAGGTGCTCCGTCGATTTCGCTTTTTTTAATTCTGTTTGGAACATTGGCATGTTTTGGACCAGCTCATGCAATCGGCCAATCCACCGAAAATGAACCAACAAAAGTACCGACCAAGAAGGATCCCAAACGCGGCAATCTCCCCATTCAAGTTGCAAAGATCGATGCTTCGATGGTCTCGTCCTGGTCGGAGAACAAGATTAAACCCTCGCCTGTCGAAGATGAGTTGAAGTGGTGTCGGCGAGTATTTCTCGACGTGATTGGACGGATTCCAAGCTACGACGAGTTTGCTGAGTTTGTAAAAGACAGGTCGCCCGACAAGAAACTGACGCTGGTCAATCGACTGATCAACGAGGATCGCTACACGGAAGAATATGCAAACCATTGGTCGTCGGTTTGGACGAATATCCTAATCGGTCGCAATGGCGGCATGGAGAATCGAAGTTTGACCAATCGCGCAGGTATGCAGAAATATCTTCGAGACTGCTTTGCATTCAATAAACCCTACAATGAGATGGTGATGGAGCTCGTCACAGCGACAGGCTCGACCAAGCCAGGTACGGAAGGCTTTAATGGAGCGACGAATTTCCTGGCGATGAAAGTCAATGACGAGAATGGAACTCAGGCTACCGCGGCGGTTTCTCGCATTTTTCTCGGACTGCAAGTGCAATGCACTCAGTGTCACAATCATCCATTCAACCAATGGAAGCAGCAAAAGTTTTGGGAGTTCAATGCGTTCTTTCGGCAGTCGAGGGCATTGAGGAAATACGTTGCGGGTTCGACCAACCGAGATATAGACCATGTTGAAATCGTTAACGAAGATTTTGCCGGAGAAGGTCGCCGGCCGGAGAAAGCTGAAATCTATTATCAATTGCGAAATGGAAAGTCCATGGTCGCTTATCCAGCATTTGTGGATGGAACGGAGATCGGAAAAAGCGGATACGTCAGTCAAGTGAACCGACGTGATGAGTTGGGCAAGTTGATGATGGAAAGTCCGTTTTTGGACAAGTCCATAGTCAATCGCATGTGGGCGCACTTCCTTGGTTATGGGTTCACCAAACCGATCGATGATCTTGGTCCACACAATCCGACTGCACAGCCAGAACTATTTGATGAGTTGTCGGCAGATTTCCGAACGGCTAGCTATGACCTCAAGCAATTGATTGTTTGGATAACAATGTCGCAGCCATATCAGCTCTCATCGAAAATCACCAAGGACAATTCGTCGGATGATCCAGCCCTTGGCGAATCCCCCAAGTTCTCTCATTTTTACACACGTCAAATGACTGCGGAGCAATTGTTTCAATCGCTTGCCATTGCAACTCAAGCGAACAGGAAGGGAAACCTGGAAGAGCAGCAGAAGAAACGCGAGGATTGGATGCGGCAATTTGTGGTCGCGTTTGGGACAGACGAAGGGGATGAGGCGACATCGTTTAACGGTTCGATTCCTCAGACTCTAATGATGTTCAATGGCGAGCTGATCCGAGTCGCCATTTCCACCGAGGCGGGAAGTTGGTTGCATGCCATGGTGCAAAATAAAAGTACGATCGCAGAGAAGATTCAGTACCTCTATGTCGCAGGCCTTGGCCGCAGAGCAAGACCAGAGGAGATCAACGTCGCACAGCAGCTTTTGGTCGCGAGAAAAAATGATGTTGGCGGAATGTTGCAAGACATGTGGTGGGCGATTTTGAATAGCAATGAGTTTATTTTCAATCATTGAGAACCGTAGTTACAAGGAAAAAGAATATGTGGTCTCGATTTGCACCTCCCGTAGGAATGGACCGCCGGCACTTTCTGAGCCACATGGCAGGCGCGGGTGCCTGGCTAGGTTCGTCGCTGTCGTTAGGACATTCGCTGAGAGTCCATGCCGATACGCTTAAGAAAAATCATAAATCTTGTATCCTTCTATGGATGGGTGGGGGCCCGTCCAGTATGGATATTTGGGACTTGAAACCCGGTACCGACAATGGCGGCCCATTTAAAGCGATTTCGACCAGCGGAGACATTCAGATTTGTGAGCATATGCCACTCATGTCAAAGCAAATGCACCACATGAGCATTGTTAGGTCGATGAGCACGCGCGAAGCGGATCACAATCGCGGTCGCTACTACATGCACACCGGCTATGTGCCTGATGCGAACGTAGAATATCCAAGTTATGGTGCCGTTATTTCTCACGAATTGGCATCGCAACGCCCTGAATTGAGCATTCCGCCCTTTGTTACGATTGGGGGGCTGAGCGAGGGGCCAGGCTTTTTGGGTATGGCTTGGGCACCCCTTCCTGTTTCGAGCACGGGTCGCATTCGAGATTTGGAGATGAAACTGGAAAGCGATCGGCTTACTCAGCGCCGCATCGCGCTCGAGTCCATCGAAAATTCCTTTATTGCGCAGAATCGAGGTAGTGTTCTTGAGGACCACCGGAAAGTACAAGGGAAAACGTTTGACTTGATGACAAGTGTACAGATGAAGGCCTTCGATGTAGATAAAGAACCTGAGGAAGCCAAGGCCCGCTACGGCAAGAACGGGTTTGGTCAAGGTTGTCTGCTCGCACGACGCTTGGTGGAGGCCGGCGTGCCATTTGCAGAGGTAGATTTAGGTGGATGGGACAATCACCAAGGGATTTTCCGGACCTTAGAAAACGATCGATTGCCTGTTCTGGACAAAGCGATGAGCGCCTTGGTAGAAGATTTATCGCAAAGGGGACTTCTCAAGGACACATGTATTGTTTGGATGGGTGAATTTGCTAGGACCCCAAGAATCAATGCAGAAGCAGGTCGCGATCATTGGGCAAAGGCTTGGAGCGTTGTCGTCGGTGGTGGTGGCTTTACCGGGGGCAAAGCTGTCGGTGCAACCAACGAAGATGGAACCGAGGTCGTCGGCGAGCCTTATTCCTCGGAGGATTTAATGGCATCGGTTTGTCACGCTTTGGGTATTTCTTTGGAAACTACCTTTACCAGTCGCAGTGGTCGACCGATGAAAATAGCTAACAGCGGAAAAGTAATCAAAGGACTTTTTGGATAATCGTATTGAGCACAGAGCCTCTGAACTCCTCCAATGTAGATTCGACCCTGGATGCATCCGCGTTGATCACCGATCATCAAGCAGGTGTTTGGAGATACCTGCGCGCTATCGGTTGTGACCAGTCCCTAGCTGACGATTTGACACAAGAAACCTTTTTTGCCGTTTTGCGACGGCCGTTCGTTCAAGTTAATAGCAACGCCACCTCCAGTTATTTGCGTCGTGTTGCGTACCATTTACTGGTTTCCTACCGACGTCGACAAAAGAAGATGACGGTCACTAGCGATCTAGAGCAATTGGATGCTCAATGGTTAAGATGGGCTGGGCCAGACTCAGATGGGACCGATTTAGTTGATCGACTCTCCGAGTGTTTCGGTCGATTGACAGCTAGAGCACAATTGTCATTGAAGTTAAGGTTTACAGAAGATGCGACTCGAGAGAGTATCGCGAATGAGTTAGGTATCACGGAGCATGGTGCAAAAAACTTAATGC
>JANLUJ010001014.1:0-3071 GCA_031363425.1 Pirellula sp. | reverse complement strand
ATCCCAACCACAGCGGTATGCGACTGCTAAACCTGATCCCTGGCCTTTCGGTGCAACACGCAGATGCTGGTTGCAGTGGAATGGCAGGTACCTATGGGATGCGAAAGCAGACATATCGAACCAGCTTGCGAGTAGGATGGGGATTGATTAGCAAAATGCAGGACACGACAGCACAAATCGGAAGTACGGAGTGCACCTCTTGCAAGCTCCAAATGGAACAGGGAATCGACAAACCGACCGTCCATCCGTTGGCTCTCTTGGCGTTTGCGTACGGCAAGCTACCGGAGGTGAGAGGTTGGATCCAAAGTCGCAACGAAGGCTTAACGGTAACATGATTTGAGTTTGGTGAATGGACACCGGTGCCCGAAATGGGCTTCGGTCGACTCACTACGCGTCGCCTGCTACCAAGCGATACGTTGGCTCGGAATAATACAAAGCATCAAAACGGGCAAGTTAGGACCGTATGAAGCGTGCTGTTCCTGGAATTCTTTGCTAGACTTAGCTTGGTTGTTTTTTCGCGCCCCATTTTCATGTCGGTTGCTCATGGCAGAGAGTTCTACAATCAGTTCGACGCAATCGTCGTCACCTCTACTTTCGGCTGAAACGATGGCCAAATTGGAGCGCATGGAGTTGGTTAGCCGAAAGATCTTTCGGGGCCGCATGAAAGGCGAACGGAGAAGCAAGCGGAAGGGGCAAAGCGTCGAGTTCGCGGACTTCCGAAATTATGTGAGCGGTGATGATTTGCGATTCATCGATTGGAACCTATTCGCCAGAATGGATCGACTCTACCTCAAGATTTTTCTCGAGGAGGAAGATCTCCATTTTTACACTATCATCGATGATTCTATGTCGATGGATTTTGGTGAGCCAAGCAAGTTCTTTGTAGCAAAACAAATCGCAGCAAGTCTAGCCTACATCGGATTGTGTCGCGGTGACCGAGTCTCGGTCTCCAGTTTTGAGACTTCCGCGAACCCAGTCGTCATTCGGGGCAAGACATCCACTCACCGATTGATAGGTCATCTCGATTCGCTGACATGTGTCACCGCCGCAACCAGCATGGCGGAATCCATAAAGCGTTTTTGCGTTAAGAATACTGGCAAGGGAATAGTGGTGCTGGTTTCGGATTTAATGAACAAGTCAGGCTACGAGTCGGCGTTGCGTATGCTGGTTGCAAGGGAGATGGATATTTTTCTCATACACATTCTGAGCCCCGAAGAACTCTCGCCAGCGGCTAAAGGCGATTTGAAGCTGGTCGATTGCGAGGACGGGGACCAACGTGAGGTATCGATTTCGGCGGGGCTACTAAACCGCTACCAACAAACCCTGGCTGCCTTCATCGAGCAGGCTAAGTCGTTTTGTAACAAGCGATCTATCACGTACGTGCCCGCCCGAAGTGATCATGCCGCGGACGTGCTTGTGAACGAATACCTTCGCAGCAAAGGGCTCGTACGATGAGTTGGATTAGCGCCCTCGGGCCTTTGCAATGGTTTATGATTTTATTGGTTCCGCCCGCTGTTCTCAGTCTCTACTTCCTGAAACTGAAACGCCGGGAGGTTGCGGTTCCAAGCACCTTGCTTTGGCGAAAAACGTTGGAAGACGTTCACGTGAATAGCATTTGGCAAAAGTTGCGAAAAAATATTCTACTTTATCTGCAATTGCTTTTTTTGGCTCTCTTGATTCTGGCGTGCTTAAGGCCCGGATGGAGCGGGCAAAACCGAATTGGCGAACGCCGAATCTATATCATCGACAATTCGGCCAGCATGCAAGCGACCGATGTTGCACCGACACGCTTGGATCTGGCAAAGAAGAAAGTCCGAGAGTTGCTTTCGGATACCTCGGCCGACGATGTCGGAATGGTGATCGCATTTTCCGATCGAGCGGATGTTCGGCAGGGTTTTACGAAGGACCGAAACCGGCTGTTTAGCGCGTTGGACTCGATCCCAGCAACGTCGCGAGGAACCGATGTCAGCGAAGCACTTAGAGCCGCAGCCGGATTGGCGAATCCAGGACGTTCCAGTTTCGATAATCTGAGCGACATCATGGTGGCGGACGCAATTCCAGCCACCGTTTATCTCTTGAGCGACGGAGGGTTTGGTGACCTTGGTGACTTTGATCTTGGCAAGCTCAAAATCGAGTACATTCCCATTGGCGAATCGAAGACGAACAATCTAGGAATCGTAAGTTTTGCGGTGCAGCGCAGCGAGGACAAAGCGGGCAAGCTAGAGGCGTTTGCTCGAATAGTGAATCAGGGTGAAGCCAATGTTGACTTCATTGCTTCTCTGGAGCTAGATGGCAAGCTTCTAGACGCCTCAACTGGGAGTGTAAACGCAGGCCAAGAAGCTGGTCTTCTTTTCGAACTCACGGATACTGACGAGGGGCAGCTAAAGTTAACGCTCGACTACGAGGACGCTTTAAAAGTAGATAATGTTGCTTATGCAGCGATCCGACCCATAAAACAGATCAGCATCCTTTTGGTGACTCCCGGAAACAATGCTTTAGAAACCGCTTTGCAAACAGCTAGAGTGCAACAGATCGCATCGTTGCAAATAGAACCGCCGACTTTTTTGTCCGATCCAAAATATCAAGCAGCAATCCTGAGTGCAAATTTCGACCTCGTCATTTTTGATCAGTGTTCGCCCACTCAAATGCCCTCCAGCAATACTTTGTTTATCGGAAGCATACCACCAACGCCCGTAGCCAACGGCACGATTGAAAACACAAATCTAGATGATTGGAAATTCGGCCCACTCCAGGGTCCTGCAATCATCCTCGACGTAAATCGGTCTAATTCCATCACGCAGTATTTAGAAATGGCGTCGGTCAGCATCGTCGAAGCCAGGACGATTACGCCAGGTGAATCAGGCACGGTCCTAATGACAAGCGATATAGGACCTGTATTCGCTGTTGCGCCGCGTGGACCATTTCAAGATGCAGTCCTCGGTTTTAGTATTGTTCAAGCGACCGAAGAAGGCGTTGGGGTAAACACCGACTGGGGTATCAAACGAAGTTTCCCGGTATTCGTCTATTCGACAGTTGAGTATTTGGGTGGAGGAATAACGGAGTCTTCCTCG
>JANLUJ010000953.1:0-5700 GCA_031363425.1 Pirellula sp. | reverse complement strand
CAAATTTTTCGGTTTCGATCGCATTCAGGTCCCGTTCTTGATCTAACTCCAAACGCTTCTTTAGGTGATTGGAAGATTCTAATCGCCAACGCTCCTTTAGAAGTTGGTTTGCAAATACTTGGCATTCCGCGCTTTCCATCGTCGGTGTGGTCAATTCATCGAGACATCGCTCCACTTCGTTCATCGCACTACGAAGTGGAAATCGAATTTTGACGCGAACCGATATTAGTTCCGAGTTTTTTGAGGATGCTGGGTTCGTGTCCTCAGGGAGAATTTCCAATGACGAGAAAGCGGAACTCTTGCGTGGAAATTCGAAGTTCGATTGACCGGACAACCTTTGAAGGAGAGGCAAGCGATGCTGAGATATCGCCAAGTTTGTGATTAATTGGTATTCGACTTGCAGAATTGGCAAGAAGTTCAGACTCCACAAACAAAACGACAAAGTCGCGATCATGCATACCCACCAGGGTTTTGCATCGGATGTCTGCTTCAATTGAAGCCTTTGACCAAGCTTTCGCACTTCGTTTCTCGCTCGAATAATTGGACCTTGGAATCGTGTCCCATACTCGGTGATCTTCGGCTTTTGGGTTGCAGAAACTGAATAATTCGTCCGCCTGGCCTGTTCGGAAATTCTTTCTCAATCCGCAATCTCGACCTAAACTACACAACTCCACACTGCCGATAAGAACGATCAGGTGAAAAAAGAGGCGAGTCAATTCGAACTCGCCAAATGCTTGCTTTTCCGTCGACGTTTACTGAGTTGATGGTCGTTTGCTGCAAGTGACACCTAAGCCGAATGGAAAACATTTCAAATAGATACGCCAGAAGGCAAAGGTTTGCTATGAAGCCAATGAGTTTGCAGGTTTTGGGACTACTTGTGCTAGGCACACTCGCCGAAACTGGTTGCAGCCTTTGCTGCTCCCCATACGCGGACGACTACGTAACCTTTGGATCCCGAACGCCTCGCTTGGACATGAAGCACGGACGTGTTGGTTCTATATTAAGTGACCAGCAGCTTATGAGCACCGGTCACGTCGTGGAGTTAGATCAGGTAGGTGAGGAGTTTGACGAGCAGCCGTTTGAAATCGATTCGGCGGCTAACGAGGAGAACGTTGAGAATGCACCTGTTTCGATTGGTTCGCGAGGTCGTAGTCGTTACTAACCTAGTGCTACTGATTTGAACTAGCGTCGCACAGGGGCCTACTCGTTCCCAGGCTCTGCGGCTCTGACTGGGAATGCACTGCCGTGGAGGCTCCTGCCTCCGGAGTGCACAGTGCAACAAAACTTGCAATCCGTGGCACTACAATCAATCCAACTTTTCCAAATACTTGATAATCTTGTTGGTTAACAATCGCGAGTCTGTGCCGAACGCGCTCTCGAATTCCTCGACTCTATCAGCAGCTTCATATTCTTGAAATGGTGTTTTGTTTCCGACTCGTTGCAAGTACGGTCCGAACTGCTGTGAACGGCGCTGCGATAGATAGGTAGTCATCGCCCAAGCGACCGTGTATGCATTTTGAAAATCGGCTTCAAAAGCCAGATCATTGTGGATCAATCCCGCGACAAGGGGTTGAATGGATTCCGGATGTTTCGAGAGTACTCTCCAGGTAGATTGCCGCGACGCCGGCCAATGCGACTTTCCCTCGCGAGACTGTAGCCCCGAGAGTAACGGAGACTCAAACATGGTTGCAAGCCCCTCGATTATCCACAACGGAGTCGAGGCTCGTCTCTGGTGGAGCCCCATGTTAAAGGCGAGCTGATGTGTGGCCTCGTGGCAAATGGTTGTTTGTGTTTCTTTGATGGATGAGTCTGGAGATTCATAGAGAAGAATGCGATTGCTGTCCGAGAAATAGTATCCAACGCAATACTTAGGCACCTTGGTCCCTTCGGCGTTGGCGTATCGCTGGAATTCACTCTGTGAGCCAAACACTACCGCTACTAACGGAAACTCGATCTCGCGAGTTGGAATCCCATGCGTGGTGCAATAAAGCTTGAAGGAATGATGAAGACTTCGAAACCGTTGCGACCACGCGTCGACATGTTCAGGTCGTGCGACGATCAAATAGGGTGCTTCATTTCGAATCGTATAGTTACGGCCAAATTCAGCTCTGAGCTGTTTTACCAGTTCATTCCGATCGATAGATTGAAAGCGTTCGGATAAAACCGATTGTCGAATAATGTCAGAGTTCTTGATTCGTTGAATTGAACCATCGTTCCGCATCAAGACGGTCTGGTTCGAGAAAAGGCCGATCGGAACTCCAAACAGGGTATGGTCAGGCAATTGGATCGCCATGATAGGTGGCCGATGGTCAACAATCCTATTCCTATTCGATCTCGAAATCTGCGATAGTTCCAGGCTGCTTGGGGTGGCCGATTGCTCACGGTTCGTTTGGAATTGGACCTCTTCTTTGCTTGCGACATTGAGGCTTTTTCCAATTAGATGGCCAACCACAGTTTCCTTTTCAAAACGATTTTCGAATTCGGATTTGACCGGTTGATTTTCAGAGCATCCGGCAGCTACCAAGAATAGGGGGAGGACGCACCAGCATAAGTATGCGCAGGTGGCTGGAGGCAGAGTTTCCAAGGCAGTGCGTTCCAAGGCAGGAAGCTGGGAACGAGAGTTTTCGCGGTGTGGATGCGCGAGGCGCGTAAGATTGACCGGTTCCATACCAAGATTCTAGGCCCATAAAGCTGTGACGGGCGAACCAATTAGGCAGTCCTTAGGGGCAAGACAATTGTTGCTGATTGGGGCGAAACACTTTTGCCGATTTTGCCGAAACAGCCGTAGTTCGGCAAAGTAGGCCGAAACGCTTGCATTAGCTACTTTGCTTCCAGCATTAGCCCCCGTGATCCCTTGGGACTAGCCTTATGAGAAACACAGTTCGACTTTGCCTCGTTCTACATAACCATCAACCCGTGGGGAATTTCGATGGCGTAATCGAACAAGCCTATCAGGACAGTTATTTGCCGTTCCTTGAAACATTTGAGCCCTTCGAGCATTTGAAGTTTGCGTTGCACACTTCCGGGCCATTGATGATGTGGTTGGCGGAAAAGCACCCTGAATACATTGGTCGGGTAAAGGCATTGGTGGCTGCAGGTCGAATTGAGATCGTTGGCGGTCCATTTTACGAACCGATTCTAACGATGATTCCGAGCCGCGATCGCATAGGCCAGATTGTAAAATACACTCGTTGGCTGCAAACTAATTTCGACACAGCGGTGTCTGGAATGTGGATGCCAGAACGTGTATGGGAAAGTCAGTTGACGCGCGATTTGGTTCCGGCTGGTATGCAATACACCATCTTAGACGATTTCCATTTTCGCTCGGCGGGTTGGGACGATTCGCAACTTACCAATTACTTCTTGACCGAAGACGACGGTCATGTATTGCGGGTATTTCCGGGAAGTGAACGACTACGCTATTTGCTGCCGTTCGCACCAGCGTCAGAAACAATTGCGTACTGTCGAAGTGTGGCAGACCAAGCGCCGGACTCCGTGTTGCTTTTTGGTGACGACGGTGAGAAGTTCGGAACCTGGCCCAATACCAAAGAACATGTTTATGAGCGTGGATGGTTGCGCCAGTTTTTTGATCAGCTAACGGTAAACCGCGATTGGTTGCAAACCTCTACACCTTCCGAAATCATTACCGAAACGCCGCCTGCCGGATCCGTGTACTTGCCTGACTGTTCGTACCGAGAGATGACGGAATGGGCACTACCTGTCGAACGTCAGGGTTCGTACGACTCGCTAGTACATGAGTTGGAAAGCGATGCAAGATGGCCAAGACTCAAGCCCTTCCTTAAGGGTGGCTACTGGCGAAATTTTAGAATCAAGTATTCGGAAGCCAACGAAATGTATTGCCGAATGCTGGACGTCAGTCGTCGATTGGAATTTGCGCGTCGCGGGAATGGGGATAAATCATTGTTGTCACAAGCCGAGGATCACTTGTATCGCGGTCAGTGCAATTGCCCATACTGGCATGGAGCGTTTGGCGGTATCTATCTGCCTCATCTGCGCAATGCAACCTACAGCGAATTGATCGCAGCCGATAACTTGATTGAGCGTTCGAATGGACGCCATGGCGAGTGGGTCGACGTCACAACCGAAGACTACAACAAGGATTTGTTTCCAGAGATTCGATTAGCAAATGACCAGTTGATCGGCTACTTTGCACCGGCGAGCGGTGGAATGCTCTATGAGCTAGACATACGCGGAATCGAGCACAACTTGTTGGCGACCATGCAGCGTCGACCGGAACAGTACCACGCCAAAGTTAAGCTTGGGAACAGTCACGCTTCGAGTGAAACCGCAAGTATTCACGACCGAGTTGTATTCAAACAGCAAGGTCTTGAGAATCTACTTCAGTACGACAAATATCCCCGGAAGTCGCTCGTCGACCATTTCTTTGACCACGGAACGTCGGCCGAAGATGTACAACGAGGTATCGCAGTCGAACGAGGGGACTTTGTAGCTTTAGCATACGATGCCAAGTTGCGGCGTGGTGCTGGGAAAATCCAAGTACAACTGCGCCGCGAGGGAAACGCTTGGGGAGTGCCTTTGACAATCACCAAGGGGGTCACGCTTTTCGCCGGAAGTCATGCACTCGAGATAACGTATTTGATCGAGGGGCTTCCGCCTGGCCGCCCATTTGATTTTGGAGTTGAGTTCAACTTCGCCGGGCTACCCGCGGGCGCTGACGATCGCTATTTCTATGACGAACGGTGCGAACGGATGGGGCACCTTGGTACGGTGTTGAACATCGAATCAACCGATTACATCGGGCTGGTCGACCAGTGGCTTGGTGCGAATGTTCAATGGACGTCGAACCGGCCAACTGGACTATGGTGTTTTCCAATCGCAACCGTGAGCCAAAGCGAGGGCGGTTTCGAATTGGTTCATCAATCTGTATGCATGATCCCACATTGGGTGGTGCAAGGCGATGTGAACGGAAGATGGACCGTATCGATGGATTTGATTGTCACGTGCGAGCACGAACCAAATTCTCGATCGTCAAAATTACTACTTGCCAATGAGAAAAGCCAAGTCATGGTTCACTAAGGCTACGATTCAGAAAGCGTGACGCTCGGTTGACAGACTAGACGGATCAGTCGGATCCGACTGATCCGTCCAATCAGTCCAATTTCGATGGCAGGCATGCCGAAACGTCAGGAACACTCAGCAATATTTCCAAACAAGGTAAACAAAATGGCAATTTCACCGGTAACGCAACAAGCAATCGACATTTACGCCAAGACAGCGAAAACCCATCAGGATATCGCCACGGCAGTTCTTGCAAAACAGTTCAATGCTGACAAGCAACAGGGGCAAGCAGCCGTAAAGCTCATCGAACAAGCCGCCAACGTAACCCGAGGCATTGACGTAACAGCCTAGCTTTTCCCACGATATGCCAGTTCGTACCACTCGCCCAAATGCGTACGATGCGATCAATCAAAGGTTGAATTGAAGAATCGCCGCAGCACGTTTCCACACTGCGCGGTCCGTAGAGCCTTTTTAGATTTCAGTCATTATCCTGCAATCGGATTTTACCAGACGATGGAGGCTTCTTGCTTTCGTTGGTACCTTTGTTGCCTGCGGGCGAACCAAGAAACAACCCATCTTTGTCCCCGTTCGTAGCCTTCGGTGCTGGAATGGCCTCATCCTTTGTCGCAGGCTTGTTTGCAGTGACATCCGTCTCGCCCC
>JANLUJ010000911.1:0-5745 GCA_031363425.1 Pirellula sp. | reverse complement strand
CCGGTCTAATCAGTTTTACGCTGGGATCAGAGGGAGACACCAATGCATTGTGTATTCCCGCCGGCGGCTCTCGAGAACCAACGAGCGTAGAGTCGCTGAGCCGCGGTAGGCAGTTTTTGACCATGGACGGTAGAGCTGTCTTTAAATGGGCAGTTCGGATAGTGGAGGATAGCACCCGCGACGTTCTGGCGGCCGCAGGCTTAACGCCCGAGGACGTTGACCTTGTGATACTGCATCAAGCCAATATTCGAATCATCGATGCTGCAGTCGAACACTTCGGTATGTCGAGAGATAAGATCTTCGTGAACCTTGACAACTACGGTAATACATCGGCAGCCAGTATTCCAATGGCGCTAGATGATGCAAATCGACAGGGTCTATTAAATCGAGGCGACATTATCTTGTTATGCGGCTTCGGGGCAGGCCTATCGTGGGGAACAGCCCTGCTGCGTTGGTAGAGTAGAACAGTTGTCCTCAACGTTGTCCTCAACTGTTGCCGCCCTGAGCCGGACAAGTTCTGCCAATTCGCAGCGACTAGAATCAGCGTGGACGGTACGAAATCAGCGTTCCTTAATCGTCAATCTTCGCGGAATCGATAACCGACGCCGCGCACCGTTTCGATTGCATCAGCTTTTTCGCCAATCTTTTTGCGGAGCGCGCGGATGTGAACGTCGATAGTTCGCTCTAAGACTAAAGTATCCTCTCCCAAGGCCGAGTCGATTAGCTCCGATCGATCAAAGGCTCGTCCCGGCTGACGGATCAACGTATCGAGCAATTTGAACTCGCTTTTCGTCAGATCGACGTTCCGCTCGTCCACGGTTACGCGATATCTACGTCGGTCAAGCATGATTCCGAATCTCGCGACAGTCTCTGAGTCTTCTTGTGTAGGCTTCGATTTGCGACGGGTTACCGCCTTGATGCGTTCCAGGAGCACACGCACGCTGAATGGCTTGGTGACATAGTCGTCCGCTCCCACCGAAAAGCCGATCAACTGGTCTGCCTCCTCGGATTTGGCAGTTAGCATGATGATCGTGGCAGAAGCAGTCTCCGGCGTTGCGCGGAGACGACGGCAGACTTCGACTCCATCGAGCACAGGCAACATCACGTCAAGCAAAATGATATCAGGCAATCGCAATTGCGCTTGATTCATTCCGTCCCGACCATCCATCGATTTTAGAACGTCGTATCCCGCCTTCTCTAAGTTATAAACCAGGATCTCGGACAGAGCTCGATCGTCTTCTACAACTAATATTTTGCTTTTTGGCATCGAGTGATTTGCGTACGAGTAATGTGCAATGAGACTAGGTAGCGTTGGAACGCAGCCGTATTTTTCGATGGCGAACGATTACGCCATCAACCATATAGATGAGGTCCTCCGCGATGCTGACCGCATGGTCTGCGATCTGTTCCAGATGACGAGAAGCCGAAAAACAATGCATGGCGGCTGTGATTTGCGCAGGGTCTCGCGACATAAGTGAAGTAAGTGTTTCGATAACCTCTACGTTCTTTGCATCGACGCGATCATCTTCTTCGATCACTTGATGTGCCTGTTCTGTATTGCGTTGAACGAACGAATCTAGGCTTCGCCGCACCATCGAGGTGGACATCATCGCCATCTCATGGATCCCGGGTGGAATCGGAAATTCGGGATGTGGGACCAAGCTATCCGCTCGTTGAGCAATATTGCAGGCTAGATCTGCGATACGCTCTAGGTCGTCGTTGATCTTCATCATGGTGGTAATTTGACGCAGGTCGGCGGCGACCGGCTGATGAAGCGCAAGCATTTTGAGACACTCCTCTTCGATTCGCACTTCGCATCGGTCGATCTGACTATCGCGAGCGATGACCTCCGCCGCCAAGGCCCCTCGCCGTTCAACCAACGAACGTACCGCCGAGGCAATCATGTCCTCAACGCTACCAGATAGCTTGAGTAGAGAATTGTGCGCTTCGGATAAGTCGTGGCTCAAATGCAGTGACATTCAGTGTTCTTTCTCGACGTAGGATATCCGCCATTTGTTAAGAACGGATGAATATAACGTTAAGAGAGCGTGGAGGTCATGCTAAAATCAGATTGTGATTTCTTGGCCCTGCAGATTTCAAAAAGTGAGAGGAGAAGTTGGATGACGTATCGTACGTGTGGCGCGGCGGTCTCCGCCGCGGTCTCTTTGCGATTCTTCAGTACGGACCACTGAGCCACACTAGCCATTGGTCTCCACATACGCTCCAGCGTAACCAACGAATCCGTACCTAACATGTGAAAGTCGGGCAACCACCAAGTACCGAGTTGATCGGTTAGGCCCCTCCAGACACGCGCTCGCGACGCTTCGATCACTATCGAAAATTCATACTGTGCACAGCGTACCTCGGACCATTTTGTGGATTCTGCCACGATCACTTCCTCTTTGGAGAATGGGATGGAATAGAACTCTCTTCGATTATCGATTTCAGTCGAGTCATAGATCTAGCAAGTCGTTTCACGTGATCGTTAACCCAGCGATGGCAAACCTGTTCAATGGGAATCGGGTTGAGATGATTCCAACGAGACCGACCACCGCCTGTATTCAATGCTTGCTAGTTCGATCCGTGAACATAGCCACGAGGTGAAAGTTGCTTGACGCCGGTCTTGTCCTTGGACCAAAGTCCGGTTCGCGTCACAAACGAACCGATTTGAGTCAATGGGACTCCTGCTAATTCGTTTGGCATCTTGGCCAAACGGTCCTGTGGTACGGCCAACAACAGTTCAAAGTCCTCGCCATCTCCCAAAGCATGTTCGAGAGGGCTACGACCGGACCTCTGAGCACAAATCATTGCATCATTACTAATTGGAATCTTGTCCAGCCAAACCTCCGCTCCGCATTTGCTGGCTACAGTTATGTTGAGCAAGTCAATTCCAAGACCATCGCTGATATCGGTAGCCGCCGTCACTATTCCTCGTTGATGGAGTTCGGCAGCGAGTGCGAGCCGAGGCTCGAACTCCAGGTGTTTTCCTAGGATGCTGCCGCCAAGCCTCCCAGAAACCACGATTGCATCACCAGGGGAAGCGCCGCTCCTCAACCAACCGCAACCCGCGGCCACTTTCCCAATGGCCGTCATGTGGATGACCAATGGCCCATTCCAAACGTTGGTGTCTCCACCAGAAATTGCGACATTATGCTTTTCGGCTAACTCGTAGACGCCTTCGAACACTTCTGCCGCAACGTCACCGGAGTTTTCCTTGGGTAGGCACAACGAAAGAAAAACGGAGATCGGACCAGCTGCCATGCTGGCTAAATCGCTTAAGTTGACGGCCATCAATTTTCTACCTGCCGCCCGGGGGCCACATTCGGTTAGAATAAAGTGAGTACCATCGCAAAGTGAGTCGGTAGTGATTACCAAATCGGATTGAGCCAAATCCAATGATTCCAGGCCGATCAGGGCACAATCGTCACCGATACCTAACTTTACCTTGGGCAAGCGGGCTGCTCTTTGTTTGATCCATGCTATAAAACTGTGTTCCATCGGAGCTGTCAATGAGTTCCAAGAGGGGAAAAACGCGGTATGAAATTTAATTTGATTCAACCATCGAATCGACTGCAGACGCATTGTGTACCAACCGTGCAAATCCAGGCAAGCGGTCGATTGGACAATTGGCGATTTAGTCGGTTTGCAATCGGCACGTTGATTTGGATGACTATGCTTTTTTTTGCGCTTTTTTTTGCGCAGTTCCTATCGGCGAAAGATGACGAACCCAAATCTGCCAAACAAGAAATAGTAGGATGGATCGAAGACTTGGGGTCTGAGGATTACTCCGTTCGACAGCTTGCAACGTTGAGGCTCAGCCAAAAAAAGGTGGATTCGATTCCTTTTGTGATTCTGGCGGTCAACGAAGCTACTGGCGAGAGGGCCGACCGTCTCTTTCAATTCCTCTCCTCGATAGCTGCTGACCCCTATAGCGATTCAGGTAAACTTGCATTCGACTCTCTCAATGAATTAGCCGCATCGCGAACGACGAGCAAATCGATTCGCGCCGGGAAAATACTCCAGGTCATCGGTGCCGAACAACGCGACGCCGCGCTCGATTTGCTTGACGAATGCAAAGCAACGATTAGAGATCGCGAGCTACAAGTCATGAGCAGCAGCATATTTTTAAGGCAACCATTGGTTATTGACAGAAAGTTCACCGGCAACGCAGCGGATCTCGCCTGCTTAAAATGGTTGACCGACGTTACGTTCGTTAGGCTGGAGGGTCCACAGATAAGCCGCGAGATCTTGCAACAAGTGATTGGTCTTCCTCATCTAAAGAAACTGCAACTTGTTGAAACCGCACTGGACAAAGAGGGTCTAGCCGTCCTGCGAGATGCGCCCGACCTGGATTTGCTGGAAATAGTCTATTCCCCCATTAGCGACGAATCAGTTGAAATGCTTACGAGCCTGCCGGTCTGGGGGAATGTCTATCTCTTCGGGACCAAGCTGACTCAGAGTGGCCACCAATCGCTCAAATCTAAGTTGGATGGAGTTGAACTTTTTGTTTCTCGAGGTGGCTTCCTGGGTGTGAAGGCGCTTGGGAATTCAACCATTATTGACGGGATTGTGACCGGCGGCGCGGCCGAACGGGCTAAACTGCGTCGCGGTGATAAAATGCTTTCGGTGAATGGTGTTCCGATTTTTTTGTTCGAAGACTTGAAGAAGCAGCTTGCCAATTTTGCAGATGGGGAAGAGGTCGTCCTAGAAGTGGAACGCAACGAAGATTCGCCGTTTGAATTGCAACAGAGACTTCGACAGGGCGGAATTCCTCAAATCGAAGAACCTAAACGCGAACTGCCGAAACGAGAACGAAAACTAGTTCACGTTACTCTTGGCAGACGAGAAAGTATGGATAGAGATAGGTAATGCAGGGCGAAATCCAAGTTTGGAAGCCTAACGATTTAGCTCGACTGCGGAGGCTGACTTCAAAATGGTATTTGGACAATGGACGAAAACTACCGTGGCGACAATCGTCCGATCCCTATGAAATCTGGGTGAGTGAGATCATGCTGCAACAAACTCAGGTTGCAACAGTCATTCCCTATTATGCCAGCTTTCTTCGATCGTTCCCAAGCGTCGAATCATTGGCTGCGGCTACGCTTGACGACGTATATCGACATTGGGCAGGCCTCGGCTATTATCGTCGGGCCAGACAAATGCACGAAGCTGCCAAAGTGGTCCTGAACGAACTCGACGGAACGTTCCCTACAGATTACGCGGGCGTCTTCAAACTGCCTGGAATCGGTCGATACACGGCGGGTGCAATCTTGTCTTTTTCTCGCGACCAAAGACAGCCCATCGTAGAAGCCAACACCCAAAGACTTTATGCTCGTCTACTCCACCTCAAGCATGAGACGTCGTCCAAGCAAGGGCAATTGCATCTTTGGTCCTTTGCAGAAATTGTTTTGCCTTCTCGAACTGGTAGCGGAAAATTAAACCAAGCTCTTATGGAGATCGGCTCGCAGATTTGCTTACCCAAGAAACCCCTCTGCGCGATTTGCCCTCTCAAGGATCTTTGTCCAACCTTTGTGTCTGGTTCGCAGGCGACAATCCCTGTTCCCAAACGTCCGAAAGTGTACACGGAACTGCGCGAAGCGGCGTTAGTAATACGCGACATCAAAGGGCGAATCCTGATGCGTCGATGCGCTTCGGACGAGCGGTGGGCGGGCCTTTGGGATTTTCCTCGATTTGACGTTACGCAATGCAGTTCATTGGCGGCCGAGCCAAAAAACGTGGCAGACC
>JANLUJ010000889.1:0-15481 GCA_031363425.1 Pirellula sp. | reverse complement strand
TTTGAGCGCTCTGGACGAAATGTTCGCCCGACGCCCGAAGGACACGTCCTTTATGAGCTACTGATTCCGTTGCTTGCAAGTATTGAGTCGACATTTGAGGTCGTGGGAGAAGAAGCCGGAGACACCCCAAAACAAGTCAGTCTTGTCACTGGCGTACGAATGATGCTTGAGGAACTGGGTGAACCTCTCAAACAATTTCGGCATTCGAATCCGAGCGTAAAACTAAGACTAATGAACTCCGATAACCAGACCGCTCAGCGCTACGTGTTAGAAGGGACCGCGGACGTGGCTTTGTTAATTGAGCCGCCGCCGGCCATCCTAGCAAAAGGGGTCACATGCGAAAGACTCTATCCAATCGAATACCTAGCGGTAATATCCACTCGTCACCGCCTTGCAAAAAAACCTAACTTGAGTCTAAGTGATCTTGTGGCTGAGCCATTGGTACTAGGTAATCCCAACACCGTTGGGCGGCAACAACTAGAACAAGCGCTCTTTCGTCTGGGGCTAAAACAGCCCTTGAATGTCGTTTCGGAGACGGATAACAGCGCCATCACGATCGCGTGCGTCCGAGCGGGAATTGGAATCGGCGTCATCGCTGGCAGACCGAACGGCAAGTTAACGCGCCACGTTACCACGAGATCGTTGTCGCAGGACCTCGGCGTCGTGAACATAGTAGCTGCCTATCGGACCGGTCGCTTGCTAACGAAGGTCGTCCGCGAACTTTTGGACTTGATGAAGTTCGCAAACGCATGAACATAGAACTACGGAAGCTTTGGCGTCGAACACGGTTGGAACATGCCGTTGGTATTCTAGAGGCTTTCGCAAAGCGATATCAATGCCTGGGTAACGTCCGTCGTTTTCGCTGTCCCCCCAAGATCTGCAGTTAGCGTTTTTCCCTGAGCTAGCAACTTCGCGACAGCTTGTTCCATGCGCTCTGCCGCCGTCTTTGCCATCTCATCGTTGTAACGATCTGAAAGCCAATCAAGCATCATGCTCGCAGACAAGATCATGGCCAGAGGATTGGCAACATTTTTTCCGGCCAACTGAGGTGCCGTTCCATGGGAAGGTTGGAACATGGCATGTTGTTCTCCAATTTCGGCAGATGGGCCCAAACCAAGTCCACCAACGATGCCAGCGCCCAAATCGGAGAGAATGTCACCGAACTGGTTTTCCATAACGAGAACATCGTAGTCCGATGGATTTTGAACCATGTACAGACTCATTGCATCCACGTAAGCAGCGTCAGCTACCACATCGGGATACTCTGTAGCAACCTCAAAAAAGACTTTCCGAAAGAATGCAAAGCTGCGAAACACGTTCGCTTTATCCACGCAAGTAACGGACCTGCGTCCGTCGAGGGGCCTTCCGTTTCTTCTACGTGCCAACTTAAACGCAAAGTCCACGACGCGACGAGTACCTTCACGGGTGATCACGATCGTATCCGTCGCAACTTGATCGTTGAGCACGCAACCGCCTCCGAACGACGCGAACAAGCCCTCGAGGTTTTCGCGAATGATCACCATGTCGATACCCTTCGTCGCAGTCCTCAGGGGGCTCGAAACACCGGGGTAAAGTTTTACCGGACGAACGGCTGCATAGACGTTTAATGCCCGTCTCAAACCCATCATCATCTCAGGTTGGACCTCCGTGCCGTCTAGTTTGCGAACGTCCGGCAATCCGATCGCGGCCAAGAGCACCGCATCGGCTTTGAGGCAGGCATCCAGAACAACGGTTGGGAGCGTCTCGCCTGACTTGCGATATAGATTCGCGCCAGCCTCGTAGCGTGTGATCTGCAATTCCAAGCCTGGCGTCGTCGCGACAATGTGATTTAGAACCTGCAACGCGGATTCAAGCACTTCGGGGCCGATGCCGTCACCAGGCAACGCAGCTATTCGATAGGATCCCATTTTCTCTTTCGTTTGATGGATTGTTCGTTTCGCGGCACTCTGCAAGCCTATGCTACTTTATGTTGGAAAACGTCGTCTCAGTTCGTCGCATTGCCTTTGATCTAGGAAACGTGTCGGTTTGTCAAGCAGTAACAAGTGCAACCGAGCGGTCTCTTCCAGTTCTTCGATAGCATTAACCGCCGAATCCAAGTCCACAGCCGAAACGACGGGGCCGTGATTCGCAAGCAACATGGCTCGCGACGAGCACGCAGCCCGTTCCACTTCTGCTGCCAACGCCGGATCGCCAGGCGGGAAGTAAGCAATCAAGGGCAAACGCCCAACTCGCATCACAAAGTACGCCGTAATCGGGGGAAGCACATCCTCCGCGTCGACATTGGCCAAACACGAAACCGCCACCGAGTAAGTAGAGTGCAAATGCACAATCGCGTGGTCATTTGGCCTCGAGCGGTACATAGCCAGATGCAGAATTGCTTCTTTCGACGGCTTATCGCCCGATACCAAATTGCCATACCAATCGATTTTCGAAATCCGTTCCGGCGACAATCGCCCCAAACAAGAATTGGTAGGCGTTACGAGAACACCGGACTCAACGCGCACACTGATGTTGCCGGAGCTCCCACTCGTTAAGCCGCGTTCATAGATTGAACGGCCATGCATTGCCATCTGTTCGCGGAGTATCTGCTCCTCCCTTTTAGAATCTTCGATCACGTTAGCATCTCCAAGGCTTTTTGGAAGAAATCGGGCGTACCAAAGTTGCCGGATTTGAGAGCAAACGCCATCGGTCGTTCGCCGATCGACTCGGTCCATGGGACTCCTATGTCGATGCGAGGACCGATCCGAAGTGCTCGAACATTGAGTCGCGACACGACTGCTCCTGACGTTTCACCGCCAGCAACAATCAATCGCCGAACACCGCGCTCGTTCACGATTCGGATGGCGATGTCTGCAAATACTGACTCGACAGCAGTCGCAGAGACTTCCCGACTGAACTCTGCTTGCAAGCAAGCTACTTTGTCCGCCGACGCAGTCGAAAAGAGGAGAATCGGCAACGCGGAATTTTGGTTTTCAACCCAATCCATGGCGT
The DNA here is from genome assembly GCA_031363425.1 of Pirellula sp. Taxonomy (GTDB): domain Bacteria; phylum Planctomycetota; class Planctomycetia; order Pirellulales; family Pirellulaceae; genus JBKCUI01. The sequence goes on along the minus strand of JANLUJ010000889.1, from coordinate 12,490 downwards.
CTTCAACAATCTTCTTCGGATTGGCAATGCACATTCGAGTGTCAAGCCAAAAACTTGGGCAACGCGACTGCATGAAGGCCACTTGTTCCTGCGTCGCCTTGGAGCAACTACCGGACAGAATCGCAGTTCGACCGACTACCCCTGGCATGCAGGGTATCGAACGGTGCTGCGACAAAAGACCATTTGTGCGGTACACATCAGGAAGGGCCATTGCAAGGCTGGAGCTGCCCGTAACCAATGGCATATCAGCACAAGCCATAGCGATGGAACGAAGATCTTGGTTGGTTATCGCGTCAACAATAACGAACCGCCGATCATTAGTTGAAGGCACTTGCAGGAATCCTTGAATTGCTCCCGATCCCTGCTGAATCAATTCAAACGGCGAAGAGATGACTTGAAGACGTGTCTGGTTAGAAAGCACTCTCACCAAGTTCGCATCCTTCATGGGCGTGAGTGGGTGACTCTCCATTCCCGACTCGCCGAGAAGCTTGTCACCTACAAATAGATGTCCATGATAGACGGTGCGCCCGTATTCCGGAAACGCCGGGCAAAAAATGGTTTGGGTTGCATTCAACGCTACGAGCAACGCTTCAGCAACCGGGCCAATGTTCCCAGCGTTCGTCGAGTCAAAGGTCGAGCTGTACTTGAAATAGAATCGTCTAGCCCCCATTGCTTGAAGCGATCCCAATGCAGCGAGCGATTGGCGAACCGCTTCGTCGCGATGTTCGGAGCGTGTCTTCAGTGCGATGACGACCGCATCTGCCCTCGCAATTGACTCGAAGGATTCAGGTACACCCAAGAACTGAATGACGTTCATACCCGCTTCCGCGAGATTGCTCGCTAAATCGGTCGCGCCGGTAAAGTCGTCCGCAATGGCACCTAGAATCATCGCTTCTCCTCGATTGCAATGGCGCGAACCGGACTTCCATCTCCATCCACAATCCTCATTGGCAAAGCAATGAACTCCACAACCGATTGCTCCAATTGGTGAAGATTCGTTAATCCCTCGACGATAGCTACGCCGCCTCGAAACAAGACTTGGTGAACGTCAGTCACCTCGCGGATATTGTTCACATCCGCGACAGAAAGTTGTTCGATTCCGAGCAGTATGACTTTATGGAAAACTAGGAAATGCGCAAGCTCAATTGCGATGCGAGGAAGCTCATTGCGGTATTCGGGGGTGCCGTATCGCATCGACCAATCGGTTCTCAGCAGTAATCGATCCCCTGGTAAAACAGTTAGATTCTGTCGCTTGAGGCTTGCCATCAGCCGCTCAATGGTGATCCGCTCGCGAGGCTCGACGGGAGTCAAGTCGATCACCTTGGCTGGACCATTGCATGCGTCGAGAGACTGTTGATCGATCGCCGCTGCGTTCGCGTCTGGAACGAAGTGCTTGGGTGCATCCATATGCGTTCCGCAATGAGAATAGAGCGACAGGGTGGTTGTATTCCAACCCTTTCCCTCGATCGTCGAAAACGGAGTGATCTGTACGCCGGGCATGCTGTTGTCAATCGGCAACGTAAGGTCGACAATTCGTCGCCCCCCGTAGCGCAGACTGCCAGCCTGCGTATGGCTAGCAGCCTTTCCTTCGATGTTGCAACGTACAGGTCGATTTAAGGCTGCCGATTCATACACTGCTTCCTGTATCGCAAGTGTCTTCAAGTATTCCTCGCCTACCGTCTCAAATGTCCTGCTTGTAACGAGTTGGTCGATAAAGTGCCTTTGCGTGAAATAAACACAGTCACCACCGAAGCCACGTCGTTCGTGCTTGTACGCATGCTCGCGTTCCTTCTCGCCAAGAGGTTGTGTAGTAAGCCTTCCGTCGGCGTACAACCGAATGCAACCGCCAGAACCTTCGACCAGAAACTCGCCGAAAGTGTATCGCGGGTCGTCGTTGTTGCTTTCGTTGTATCGATTGGCATCCCATACGCCCGTGGCACCATTTTTAAAACGAAAGATAAGTAACCCTGAATCCTCGCCACGAATCACCGGGTTCAACCTCTTGAGCAACGCAAATACTTCGTCGATCTCACCTGCCAGAAAACGAAAGGTATCGATGAAGTGCACTCCGGTTTCAAACACCAGCAATTTCGGCATCTCACGGAAGTACGGTTGACGCCCTAAATAGGCATCGGATCCCCAGCCATCACCGGGGCGCGAGCGAAAATAGAGTTGATGCAATCGATCACCAATCTTGCCCGCATCGATCAGTCGTCGAATTTCGCGATGCCACGGTTGGAAGCGAAAGTTCTCATGGACCATTAATGCGACACCATGTTTCTTTGCTAAGTCAACGATCCGACACGATTGCTCAAAATCCGGTGCCAATGCCTTTTGACATAAGATGGCGATTCCGCGACTGCCCGCTTGCTCGCAGATTTCAGCATGAGATGCTGGAGGAGTGATGATGTCGACAAAGTCAGGTAACTCGACGTCAAACATTTCCTCGGTATCAGCGTACGCATTCGCAATTCCAAATCGTTCGGCTGCTATTCTTGCTTTCACTAAGTCACGATCGCATACTGCTGTGATCTTAACCTCCGGCATTCGTTGCCAGGCGTCGAAGTGAAACTGACTGAAGTAGCCTGCTCCAACGCATACGCCCTTCAGTGCTCGTGCTTCGTGTTTAGCTGTAGTCACGCCATCTCCATCCTAGGTTCGGGGTCAACCGCTAACCAACAAGCAATCGCAATGGCGCTTAGACAAGCTGCTGTGTAGAAAAACGCCGCGCTGCCTTGTGCCGACCTTTCCATATAAGCGAAAGCCAGAGCTGTGAAGGCGGAGCCAAGATTGCCTGCCATGTTCATCGTTCCGCTCACCGCGCCGGCGTTGCGACCACCGATGTCGATGCAAAACGACCACGAAGGGCTCAACGTCATGTCGGCTCCAAAAACAGCAACAGATAGCCAAAACACTGCCCCTGCAACAGACGCTTGATCAACGCTCATGACCATTCCCAGAGCAGCCAATGAGAAACCGACAATTGCCGGTAACTTACGAGACCAACCGCTCCAACCTCGTCGATAAAGGATATCAACTAGGCTACCCGAGACGATGTTACCGAGCGCGCCCGCGAGCAACGGAGTCATCGCGGCATAGCCCGCCCCCATCGCGTCCAAGCGGTAGGTTTCTTTGACATATGGATAAAGCCACGTCAAACAAAAAAAGAAGGTGAAGTTGCTTGCAAAGTACTGAGCCATCATCAACCAGAGATTTTTCGATCGAAGCATCGTCGCGGTAGTCAATCGGCCCACCTGGAGAAATTGGCATGGGGCCGCTGTCATGGGCGAATCCTTTTGACGTTTTGCCAGAATGTAATCTCGTTCTTCTTTGGAGATGCTCTTGTGTTCCGACGGATCGTTTCGGAACCAAGACCACCAGAATGTCGACCACGCAAAGCCAACGACCATAAGAACGCCAAAGGTAAGTTTCCAACCTATTGCAGCGATCAAAGCGGAAACGACTGGCATGGCGAATGCCGCTCCAATGCGTGAACCTGAGAAATTAATGCCCTTAACTAATCCGCGTTCCTCGACTGGAACCCAAGCGTAAACGGCTCTTGCAAGCCCTGGAAACGCACCGGCCTCACCTGCGCCAAACAGAAAGCGAATCACAAGGAGGCTGGTGAAGTTCCAAGCGATCGCGGTCATTCCCGTGAAGAAGGACCAAGTCGCAACGACAACTGTCAACACACCCCGGCTACCGAGTCGGTCGGCCATCATGCCGCCCGGCGTTTGGAACAGCGCATAACCAAATGCAAAAGAAGCAAGCACCCAAGCCCATTGAATGTTGCTCAGACTCAATTCCGTGACCACTTCTTTTTTCGCGAGGGATATGCAGGTGCGATCCACATAAAGCAACACGGAAAGGCCAAACGTACCTAACACGAGCCAGTAGCGAATCGGCAGATTTTTCATTACGTCGCAGGACTAAAGTTCAGGAAAGCGGGAATTTGACAACTGAGAATGTAAACATCCAGACCATTTCCAACCATTATATTGTCAAGAAGAACCATTAGGTTTTCCTGAATGACTTTTGGAATTGAGGGGCGAGCTGGAATGTTCATGGAATCGCACCGGCTCGACCGGTGGATCATTCGGGTTTTTTTGACTACCTTAATGCGAAAGTCGCGTTGTTTAGCTTGGAAGCAGAACAATCCAGCAGAACAAGCCTGCGGTATTTCTGAATCCCACCGGCGTGACCGGTTGATCCTTCGGGCATTTTGGCTATCCACGTATGGCACTCGAAGCCACCGCTTTTCTTTTCCATTGCTCATTCACGGAGGAAAGAATGTACACTATTGTTGTTACCACGGTTCTGCTAGCCATTTCCAACGTGTTTATGTTGCTGGCCTGGTATGGGCATCTCAAAGAACTGAGTGACAAGCCCTGGTACGTCGCTGCTCTGATAAGTTGGGGAATTGCCCTCTTTGAGTATTTGATACAGGTGCCAGCCAATCGAATTGGACATACTCATCTTTCTTTGGCCCAGCTCAAAATCATGCAAGAGGTCATCACGATTTGCGTGTTTGTACCCTTCGTGATCGTGTACATGAAAGAACGTCTGCGATGGGACTTTCTATGGGCTGGATTGTGTATGTGCGGTGCGGTTTACTTTGTGTTTCGAGGCGGAATCGGTGCCGCCCCAATCGAGCAGCCCTAGAAGTGCATGGCCATCCTCTGGCCGTTCGCCATTCGCCCATTGTTCGACAGCCCTTTGCCCTACGGAATTTAACATGACACCTGCCAACATACACAATCAACAATTGCTCGATCGCTTTATTCAATACGTTTGCGTGGGTATGCACAATTGCTAAAGCAAACTGCCGACGCTGTAGTCAAATACTTTCCAGGCTTGATAGTTGAGGTTGAGACCTGTGAGCAGTATCGCAACATGGCAGATGCAATTCGGAAATCCCCGAAGGCGATCGAACTGGCGGAACTCGCATACGAAGACCTTGGATATCCATCGCGAAGAGATTCGATTCGAGGTGGCACCGACGGAGCGCTATTGAGCGAATTGGGGCTGCCAACACCCAACCTGTCGGTCGGGCAATACAACATCCACTCAGTCCGCGAATTCGCCTCGCTGAATTACATGGCTCAAGCAGCACAGCATGTGATAAGGCTGCTGGAGTTGTGGAGCAATGAAGGTTAGGTTACAAACCTATACAATATAGCCTTTCTCCCGTTCGCATAATGATCTTATCGCCAACGATTGCATAGCCGTACTGAGTTGGGCCAGAAAACATGGCGGCTGCGTTGCGACGCTCTTCCGTTGACTCTTTGGCTCCAGCAGCATTGTCGACGGCTACCGCGTTTGGATCCCAGAGTTCATTCTCCGAGATCGATCGGAACTCTTTACCGGCTGCAACTACAGTCGTCAGCCCATCCTTGCCAAAGAAATAGACACGATCGCCGCTCCCAAACGGCGTTGCCCAACAGGATTGTTTGGCACGCTCTTTGTAATTTAGTTTCCCCGTCTCGACGTCGAAACAAAAAATCAATCCCTTGGTATTGATCCAATACGCGCAACTTTGATAGACGATGGGTGAGGCCCATGAAGGCGTCGCTTCCTCTGCCTTCCAAAGAACCGACGTGTGCCATGTATCCCCCTGTTTGGCAACTTGCATAAGGGCGTTTGATTTCTTTGCAAGATCCGCGTTACCACCATCGCGTCCTGCTGATGCTGCGATTAGGAACTTGCCGTTGCCGATGGAAATAGGTGTACACCCGGTATTCCCTCCGACATCGGTGAAGCTCCAAAGGAGCTTACCTGTTGAGCATTCGTAACCATCAACCGAGCCAGCAGAGCTGACAACGACTTGTTCAATGCCCTCGATGGTGTGCATCGCGGGCGATGACCAGCTGTTTCTGGACGTTCGATCCCGTTTCCAGATCTCTTTTCCAGTTGCCTTTTCCAAAGCGACCAAATAACTTGGCCCTTCATCATCCACCAGAATGAAGAAGTGATCTTGATTCTGAACTGGTGAACCGCTCAAGCCGAATTTGTTCTTGAACTTGCCGTATTTTTCATTGACAGAGGTTTTCCAAAGTTCTTTCCCTTGGTGATCGATAGCGACGACATCACCGCTTTCGAAAAAGGCGATAAGTCTGTTTTTGTCGACGATTGGCGTTGGGGCAGCGCGACTCACGTAAACGCTGTTTTCAACAGGATCTGAATTCTTGAGCGTGTTGTCCCACAGAATTTCGCCATTCTTGGAGGAATAGCATAGAACGTGGTAGTCATCCTTCTTGGGCCCATCAGTAGAAGTAAGAAAGACTTTGTCCGCCCAAGTTACCGGGCTTGATTGTCCATGCCCAGGTGTGGAAACACTCCAAAGAACACCCTTCGTCGGTGACCAAGTTACGGGAATTTGACCCGGAGTTGTGATTAAGGCCCCCTGGCCGAGAAAGGATGGCCAAGTTGGTTCACCATCCATGATTGCAAGGAATGCGGCCAAGAAAAAAGAAAGGACTGCCATTGGAATTTCCAGTCAACGGGTAAAAGGTTGGAAACTTAAGCATTTCGCGATTCCGCTGCGCGTACCGCTGGACGTATTCTAGCGATGCGTAAAGGATTCCCGAAGCCGCCTTCCAGCCTTTCTGAACACAAGACCGAAAGGCTGGAAACCTATTCCACTTTCCACTTAACGAGTTCGCAATTGGACTGTTTTGTCAGCTTCGCCATCTCGAATGATCATTTTGATCATACCGGACTTTCCAGCGGATTCCATTGCTACCGCAAACTCGTTTGGAGTTGAGATTTTTTTGCCGTTTACCGACAAGATGACGACCCCTGCAGGAATGGTTGCAAAGAGCGGACTTCGTCTATTGACTTCTTTGACCTCGACCCCTTCCCCCGGTTGCAGTCCTAACTCGTCCCTTGTTTCTTCCGAAACGACACCGACGAGGACTCCGAAAACGTTGACCGTTTCATTACTAGCCGCTGCCAAAGCCTTCTCATCCATTTCATCCACTGTCAAAACAACTTCGGATCGTTTCCCATCTCTCAGATAGGAAATGCGAACTTGTGTGCCTGGCTTTGTTTCGCCGATGGACCGACGCATGCCAGAGTCCGAAGTTATAGCGTTCCCGTTGATGGCGGTAATCACATCCCCCTCTTTGAGTCCAGCCTTGGCCGCTGGCAAACCCTTATTTACCAATGTCACCACGGCACCGCGCGTGCCTGCGGGCAAGGAAAGCTTCTCGGCCATTTCGGGGCTAAGTGTCGCGGGGCGAATTCCGATAACGCCACGTGTCACTCTGCCTTTGCTGATCAAATCATCCATCACGCGCTTTGCTGTGTTGCTAGGTACGGCGAAACATATTCCGTTGTAACCGCCGCTGCGAGATGCGATGGCAGTGTTGATGCCGATTACTTCACCATGCATATTCAGCAATGGTCCTCCACTGTTGCCAGGATTGATAGCTGCGTCGGTTTGAATGAAACTGTCATAAAGAGTAATGCCCTGGTCGCTTCGGTTTGTTGCGCTCACGATTCCTGCGGTCACTGTTTGAGCTAATCCGAAGGGGCTACCGATGGCGATGACCCAGTCACCCACCTCCATGTTCTCGGAGTTTCCAAGGGGGGCGGCTACCAGCCCGGTTGCTTCGATTTTTAAAATCGCCAAATCCGTACGTTCGTCTTTACCAATCACCTTCGCATCGAATTTCCGCTCGTCGCTGAGGACAACCTCCAGAATACTCGCACCCTCAACCACGTGATTGTTCGTTAAGATGTAGCCATCATTTCTTACGATGACCCCTGAACCGAGACCATTTTGTATGCGGCCTTTTGGCAATTCGAGGCCATCGTCACCATCATTGTTGAGTCCGTCGATCTGCCGGCCAAAGAATTGTTCAATGTCTAGCGGTAGGCCAGAAGAACGCGAACCGCGCTGTCTGGAAGCCGAACGCTCAACCACATTTTTAATGCTAACGACCGATGGCTTGAGGGATTTTGATACGTCCCGAAAAACCTTCGACAATTGATCGGCGCTTGCGACGCCCGCGGGATTCGCAAGACCGCCCCGAGCTTGCTGCGCGTCCACAACTTGCTGAGCGTAGACGGCGGACGGCGGTGAGGGGGGATTGGAAAAAAGCCAATATCCAACTGGGGCCCCCAAAACCAATGTCAGAATTAGCGGCTTCCAATTTCCAAAAGATCGGTTCATGTGAATTGCTCCAACGAAAATCAATTAGGGTCCACAATGCTTTTGCCAAAATGACTTACGAACAAAAGTTGGTTCTGGATCAACATCAAATCCCGTACCAATGCAATCAGATTCAACGTATGTAATTGAGAATTGTCGCTCGAGAACGGATTGCCCCTGAAAAAAGTGGAGGCTGAAAGCAAAGCTATCGCGACATTCGCTTACGGAAACTGTTCGGTGCGCAGGGCCGTCGCCTGCGGCGGGGTGGTTAATCGAAAATGTTGGTTGTCGGTAGTGGCAGACTAAGTCGCCTTGGATTAAATTAGCGACCGCTAGTGGTAGCATTCCGTAAACCCCCAATTTGATTGAGTTCGCTCAACCCTCCCACAATTGAGACTGCCTATGTCCTCCAACGAAACATCCTCCGCGCCAAATGCTCAACGCCTACTATGGGCGGGTTTTATGGCGATCCTTGCCGCAGGCGTAGGTTTCTCTGTGCGAGGGGGGATTCTCGGACAATGGGCGGAGCAATACGGATTTACCATGACCGAACTCGGCTTGATCACCGGAGGTGGTCTTGTCGGATTTGGAGTCATTATCCTTATAAGTTCCTTCATTGCCGATGCTGTCGGATATGGGAGGCTGATGTGGATCGCATTTGCGACGCACCTTGTCTCAGCGATTCTCACTTTGGCCGCCGGCTGGGCGTTTGAGGCTGGCGGAAAAAGTGCTGCGTTTCAATGTCTTTACTGGGGAATGTTTTTGTTCGCTGTAGGCAACGGGGTATGTGAAGCCGTTGTAAATCCACTGGTTGCTAGTTTGTTTCCTCGCAACAAAGCCCACTATCTCAATATTCTGCACGCGGGATGGCCCGGCGGATTGATCATCGGAGGATTGCTCTCGTACTTCATGGTAGGTGGAGGTGACGTGAAGCCAGTAGCATGGCAAATCCAAATGTCCTTCTTTCTCGTTCCAGTAGTATTATACGGACTCATGATACTTGGACAAAAATTCCCGGCGTCTGAAGCCACCACCGCTGGCGTCAGTTCTGGCAAGATGTTTTCGTACTTGTTCCATCCTTTGATGATTGTGATGTTGATTATTCATGCTCTTGTTGGATATGTCGAACTTGGCACTGATTCCTGGATCAGTAAGATCACCGGAGCCATCATGGCTTCGCCCCAATATGGATTGCTGTTGTTCGTTTATACTTCAGGCTTGATGTTTGCGTTGAGATTCTTTGCCGGCCCGATAGTTGAAAAAATTTCGCCGTTGGGGCTGCTTGCGGTCAGCGCTCTGTTGGGTTTCATCGGCCTGCAATTGCTTGGATCGGCTACGTCGACGCTGATGTGCATTGTTGCCGCGACGGTGTATGCATTCGGTAAGACTTTTCTTTGGCCGACGATGCTTGCGGTCGTTTCAGAACGCTTTCCACAGGGTGGAGCGATTACCATCGGCGCTATGGGTGGAATTGGAATGCTTTCGGCCGGGCTATTGGGAGGTCCTGGAATCGGATTCAAACAGGACTTTTACGCTTCAAAACAATTGTCTGAAGGCAATCCCGCGATTTACGAACGATACAAAGCTGGGAACGAAAACAGCTTCCTTTGGTTCAAGACAGTTGGGTTGGATGGAAGCAAAGTTGCATGCCTCGAAGATGGCGGCAAGGAGTTAACGCGCGCCGGTGAGATTCTTGTCAAGGAAGGTAAGACCGATGCGAATCATGCGAAGCTTGCAGGTTGGTGGGAAACCGCAAAAGCGACAGCGGAATCAGACAAGAATCCGGTTGTTGAAGCGGGGCTAAACGGAGGCCGAATGGCTCTCAAATTAACCTCCTATATTCCTGCGACGATGCTAGGGCTTTACTTGATTCTGCTGGCTTATTTTGCTGTTTCGGGTGGATACAAACAAATCCATATTGAGTCCGAAGCAAAACGCTAGTCGGCTGGGATGCGTGCCGCTCGCCTTAAAACCAACCCCCATTCCTAGACTGGACCGAGCAAATGTTCATTGAGCAACCATGTCATTGTCTCACGCAATGCATCGAGCGTCGGACGGCTTGCATTTTGATTGTTTCTGCTTTCTTGAATCCGTGGTGTTCAAGTCCTTCTTTTGCCCAGGACAAGAGTGTGCGGCCGGGGATCAATGCACCGTTCGAAAAACCTAAACCTGCCGAGTTTCTCGAAAAATTTGAAGTTGAGAGCCGAGAGATTTTTGCTAAACGAAATGAAATCATTTCGGCCGTCAAAGTCACTCCAGGCATGTCCATCGCCGATGTCGGTGCTGGAACCGGCCTCTTCACACGACTGCTTGCCAAGGCAACGGGCCCAACTGGAAAAGTGGTTGCTGTTGACATTGCCCAGAATTTTTTAGACCACATTCTCGACCGTTGTAAATCAGAACAGATTGGGAACGTTTCGACGCAACTATGCAATCCCGAGTCTTGTTTGCTCGCGCCTAACAGCGTCGACCTCGCATTTGTTTGCGATACGTATCATCACTTCGAATTTCCATTCAAGACCACGGCGTCTATCTTCAAGGCTTTGAAACCAAACGGCAAACTCGTCCTCATCGATATTCATCGAATCCCAGGCGTGAGCAGCGACTGGGCCATGAACCATGTTCGTGCCGACCGAGAAACCGTTGAAAAAGAAATCGCTACTTGCGGGTTTGTCCAAGCGGAGTCTCCAGACGTTGGGCTCAACGAAAACTACTTCGTCGTTTACCGCAAAGCCGATGTCCAAGTGCCGACGACAATCAAGCAATCGATGGACGGCTTTGTCGCCAATAACGATGTGGCAGGAGTGGTAACAATGGTGGTTGGGCCAGACAAAACACTCCATCTAGAAGCTACTGGATTCGCCGACCTTGCGAGTCAATCACCCTTGGCTACCGATTCGATTCATTGGATTGCGTCGATGTCCAAGCCTGTTACCGCAGCTTGCATGATGATGCTCGTGGATGAGGGGAAAGTTGCGCTGGCCGATCCCATTTCAAAATACTTGCCCGAGATGGCTGGCCTCAAGAATTCAGCGGACCAAAAAGTAACCATCACAATTGAGCAGTTGCTCAATCATACGTCCGGCATGAGTGAGATTCCTGGCAAGGACACTTATACGTCACCGACACTTGCAATTGCTGTGGAAAAGTACGCCACGCTGCCCGTGCTATTTGAGCCGGGGAGTAAATGGCAATATAGCCAAACGAGCATCAATACCGCTGCACGCATTATCGAAGTAGTCTCTGGAAAAACATTTGATGTTTTTGTTGAGGATCGAGTGTGTCAGCCGCTTGGTATGCGAGATACAACGTTTTATCTATCGGATGCTCAGATGCCGCGATTGGCCAAGAGCTATTCGAAAGGTGCCGATGGCACATTGAAAGAGTCTGCAATTGGATTGTTGGCGGGTAAGAAACCCACGGATCGCGGTAGGATGCCAGCAGCCAATGGAGGCCTGTTTTCAACGGCCAGTGACTACGCTAAATTTTGTCAGATGCTTCTCAATGACGGCAAGTGGAACGGGCAGCAAATCCTTTCCCAAAAATCGGTCCTTCGATTGCGTACTCCGACAACAGGCGATTTGAAAACAGGCTTTACTACCGGAAACGCGTGGGGCGTTGGTTGCTGTGTCGTTCGCGAACCACAGGGTGTCTCGCAATCGCTATCGGCTGGTTCATTTGGTCACGGGGGAGCGTATGGTACTCAAGCGTGGATCGATCCCATTCGGAAACGTGCATACCTGATCATGGTACAACGCGCGAATTTTCCGAATGCAGATGATTCGGATTTGAGGAAGGAGTTTCAACGGCTTGCGTCTGGTCTCTAAATTACTGCGATGCCCTCACCCCCAACCCCTCTCCCGCGAGGAGAGGGGAGCAAGGACAATGGCACGCCACATCGAAGAGAGAGGAATGAGAACAAGACGATCTCCCAAACGGAGAGTGGAACTTAGCATCTACTACACTCTTCTGGCCATAGGACTACACTCCTTTGGCTTTACTGCAAGCTCGATAAATAGGCTATTAAATCCGCCGCTTGCTGTGCCGTGAGATCGCCTCCTAGACCCGCGGGCATGATGGACTTGGTATCGAGCTTTCGCGATTCAATATCAGCGACATCTACGATAATCTTCTCTCCTTGTGCATTGGTCAATTTGAGTTGTTTCTCCGTTTCTTCGTCGAGCAATCCAGTGATAACTCTGCCATCGGTCAACAGCAGCGTATGACCTTGATACTTGGGCTCGATGGTCCTGCTTGGATCGACGAGCGATTCAAACAGTTGCGATGGCGATAATTTCTTACCTATGTGCAACAGGTCTGGGCCAATTTGTCCGC
>JANLUJ010000878.1:0-5296 GCA_031363425.1 Pirellula sp. | reverse complement strand
TAACAAAACGGGTGCAGCTTGGGGATATAGAAATAATGGCCCTACCGGCAGTATGACTTGCGCTGGTATCGCATCGATGGTCATTTTGCAGGAGGCCACTGCGGGTGTCGACGCGAGCGTTGGAAACGATGGGATTCATTGTTGTGGCGGGGCAAAGGCAGGGTCCCATGTGGACGATGCAATGAAGTGGTTGGCTAGCAACATCGCTTTCAACCATAATCCACACGGACAGGGATACACCCATTACTATCTTTACGCTTTGGAACGCGTTGGTAGATTGACAGGCCAACGCTTTATCGGCGCAAAGGACTGGTACCGTGAGGGAGCTGAGTTCCTACTTGAAACGCAACTCACCGGCGGTTCTTTTCGCGACGGTATCGATGAAGTGTCGTCGACTGCGATGGCGCTTTTGTTCCTCAGCAAAGGCAAGCGCCAAGTCGTTATCGGTCACTTGCAGTTTGGCCCCGACAATGACTGGCAAAAACATCGTCGGGCCGTTCAAAACTTGACTGGTCAAATCGAATCGGTATGGAAGAGGGAATTGGCCTGGCAGTCCGTACGACTTGAACAAGCGGACCTTGCCTCATTGCTCGAAACACCCGTTCTCTTTATCAGCGGCACGCACGAATTCAAACTGAATGACGCTCAACGCAACCTGCTTAAAGAGTACACAAATAATGGTGGGTTTATTTTTGCTGAAGCCTGCAATGGCGACGGTTGCAAAGGAGACGAATTTGATAAATCTTTTCGAAGTGAGATGGAAAAGATCTTTGACAAATCGCTTCAGAAACTGCCACCATCGCATCCCATCTGGACTGCCGAAAGCAGGGTTGATCCCAACGCCCTTCCAAAAGATTTCTGGCTGTACGGTTTGGACGCTTGCTGTCGCACAAGCGTTATCTATTCGCCGATCAGCCTTTCATGCCGTTGGGAACTCGCTCGTCCATTCGGAATCGTCAAGAAACACGGTCCCGCCATCGATGGGGACATCTTGAACGCAGTGAAGCTCGGCGTGAATGTTGCAGCTTACGCAACGGATCGCGAGCTAAAGGACAAACTGGATGCGGTTCAGATCGTTCAGCAACAAAAGAATCGGCAGCCGCTGAATCGTGGCTCACTGGCTATCGGAAAGATCATGCATAGCGGCGGTTCAGACGATACACCGAAAGCCGTCTCGAACCTCCTGGAATTTTATCGGACCTTAACTCAATCGCTAGTAGAAAGCAAAACCCCGATGGTTTCCTTGGGCAGCGACGAGGTTCAAAAGTATCCGATCCTCTACATTCATGGTCGAAACAGATTTAGGTTCACCGAAGAGGAAGTCAGCGGATTGCGAAAACATTTTGAAACAGCGGGCATCGTGTTGGGAGATGCGATCTGCGCATCGGCCGAGTTTTCGGAGAGCGTTCGAAGAGAGTTCTCCAAAGCTTTGCCAGAATCTTCCTGGCGAACCATTGAACCAAAACATATGTTGATGCAGCGTAATGATGGAACCGGCAATTTCGACCTAAGCAACGTAACGCTAGTCGATCCCTCGAGTCCGAGTTCGGATATTAAACAAGCGAAGCGTGAAGGGCCAGCTGAAATTCTGGCCTTGGAATGGAATGGGCGAATCGTCATGTTGTTTTCTCCCAACGATTTGAGCTGTGCGATGGAAAGCAAACACTCGATGCAGTGCCGAGGCTATGTTCGCGAACATGCGTTTCGTATCGGGACGAACATGATCCTCTTTGGCCTTGGGTTCTCTGACTGAAATCGACCATTTGCATATGTGGGATAGGCTTCCAGCCTGTGGCTTCCGTTTTGACAGGCTGAAAGCCTATCCCACTCGTCCGCTCGATGCTAAATGCACTCTATCAGCCTATCGATCTCCTCTCGATGGCGTTGCCTGAATGGGACTGGATCGCCAGCTTGAATGGATTGAGGTACCAGAACCGCGACGACCGTGCTGATGAGTTCTCTCAATCCGGCACCTGTCACACAACTCGTATTCACCCTTGCTACGATCGACCATGGAAGGTTTCCCGATGGATCGTCGGATCCCTTCGCATTGTTGTGAATTAAATCCGATTTCGTAACGACCAATACTACTCTTCCAGAACAATGGTTCAGGATTTGAGCATGATTTTCGGTCCAGCCTGTTGTTCGATCCACGAGCAAAAGCGTGCAATCCGCTGAAGCGATGCGTTGAAGAGTTTGCTCGATCCCAGTTGCTTCGATCGCATCGGTTGCAGTTCGAATGCCTGCTCCATCGATGAGTTCGATGGGCCAGCCTTCGAGGCTAGAGCGTTCCGACAGCAAATCACGGGTCGTTCCGGCTTGCTCGTGAACGATGGCCCGCGAGTACCCAAGAAGCATATTGAGCAGACTGCTCTTTCCGGAGTTGGGTGGCCCGGCAAGCACCACGCGCCATGGCTCAATTAGATGGCTTCCGAGTTGTGACCGATCTTTGAGTTGCGATAATCGCCTCAAAGCTTCGGCAGTTTCACCGGCTATGAGGTTCGATTTTATTGTGTCGAGTTCGCGGCCGAGCGCACCTCGGAATTGGTCGAGCAAGATGGCGGTTGTTCGGAGCGTGACAGCGCGACGTAAGTCTTCGCGTGCCTCAAGAACGATTTGCTCGTCGCTATTGCCGGTTTCGCACACGTATGGACGCTGCTCTTTCGCTCCACAGGCGACTAGGTTTCGAATGATGGTATCGGATGCTAGCCGTCCACCGTGGCAATGGATTTCAACTCGATGCTCATGGGTTCGGCACAGGACAATGGACTCGCCACCTGCGGCCCCATCGAATTGAGTGAAGCCATAGCGAATCGCGTTGAGCGGAAGGCTTTTGTCCCCCTGATTTGGACGCCAACATTGTTGTACGAATGAGACGGCAAGTGGCCCCTTGATTTCCAGTACAGCGATGGCAGAGGGGGACTCGGAAGTAAGTCGTGAAACGGTCGTCGACAAACGGCTAACGCCTATGCAATGCGATGGGTGTGGTAGGTGTAGCGGACGCTAGCAGCGTCCGCCACGTGGTGGACGCTGCTAGCGTCCAAACAATCACTTTGTCGTGACAAATTGCTTGGCCTCTAGCCAGCGTCGACATGCGTTTGGCCATTCTGAAGTTCCGGGTGTTTTTTTGGCGAGGCCTAATCCGTGAGCTCCTTTTTCGAAGATATGCAGTTCACCCGCGACTCCGTTGCGAATCATGGCGGAGTAAAATGCAACTGAGTTTTGAGGGGGAACGGCTTTGTCTTCGAGCGTGTGGAATAAAAATGTCGGAGGCGTCTCTTTGGTGACGTTCAAGTCACTTTGAAAGGACGCTAGTAGTTTAGGATCGGGTGATTCGCCAAGTAGATTTTTCTCGCTTCCTTTGTGAGTGGCCGGCTGACCAAACAGGATAACGGGATAGGCGAGGATCCCATAGTCGGGCCTTGACGATTGCCGTTCGATGGCATCAGCACTTTGTGAATCGCCAGCGTCGAACCGAGTGAGGACGGTCGAAACCAAATGGCCGCCAGCAGAAAAGCCCAAGATGCCAACTCGAGTAGAGTCAATGTTCCACTCAGCCGCTTTGGCTCGAACTGTCCGTATCGCGCGCTGTGCGTCTTGCAACGGAGCAGGATGCCCATAACCTTTGCCTCGATGACGGTAGTCGCAGATGATAGCGGCCAAGCCCATTTGATTTGCCCATTCGGCCATTTCGGCGCCTTCATGACCCATGGCTAGTCCGCCGTAACCACCGCCCGGACAGATGACGAGAGCTCCTGTAGGTTTTTCGCTTGAAGGTAACCGGACCATGGCCAGTGGAATATCTTTGGCTTCCTTTCCGTTGGCTCCGGGGGCTCCATCTGCCCAAAGCGGAATGTCAAAGGACCTCTGATCTGCCGAGGACGCAAAGGAAGCTGTAAGAAGTGTTGCTAAAATCGAAATCGGTAGGAAGCAAAGACTGAGTCGGCGCATGATTGAATCCGAGCAAAACGAAAAAGAATACAAAAAAGCGTGATACCATTCTAACAAGAAATCCAAAAGAGATAGGCTTCGTGCCTGTCTTGTGCGATTTGACAGGCTGGAAGCCTATCCCACAGGATTGGCTCGCCTTAGGGGCGGCTCGATGTGGAAACCGGAATGGTGTTTTGAGCGTCTGCTTGCGTTTCCTCGGAAGAATAGGGGCGGGTTTGCATGTCGGTCGGTTGGGTTGGGATAATCATTTCTGCAATGAGACTTGAAATAGTCGCCCGCATTTCTCCCCTTGTTTCGAAGTGCACCACCATGGAACGTTCATTGGTTACGAATCGAACGAGCGTGAATCGACGCCATTCGTATTGCGATGCATCGGCTGACGAAATCAATTGGCCAAGAGATTCTCCGCCGATGCTATCGCATACCAGAAGCCCGCTTTGGGTTTCACCCGTGGGTGATGATATACGCACTAGTCCCTGTATATGAACCATAGCCCCAGCTGGAGCAATGATCGGAGGAGAGGAGACTCGCATCACGGCGCCTCCATATCCCGAAGGAATCGGTTGGTTGTTGAGAGGCTTGGTGGTGAGTTCCAGCGCTGGACGGCCATCTGGTCCGTTCGCTCCAATAGTACAAACGCTTTCGATACTTTCGTTGAATCGTCGATCTACTTGCCACTGAGATTGGTGAAACCTAGCGGTATCCTGAAAGGGAACGCCAGGTATTGGTATAGATTGCCAGCTTCGCCCACTCAGCATTCGATGGAATTCCCAATGGAGCGATAACGAGAGTGGCGAAGCCAAAAAGGGGCTACTCTGAAAGGACCCGAATTGCGATGCGGCTTCATCCCAGGAACCGCGGACTACGCGTTGGGCAGCCAACATCGCTTGATCTGAAGCTTTCGAAGCTTGCGGCAAATTGGAGCGGCGCAAGTATTGTGTAGACTCGCGGTATAGTGAATCAGCGCGACGGATCTCATCCCACCGAGCATCATTTCCAGGTACCCCCTGCGACACCAAGGTCCTTTGGCCAATTTCGAGCACTTGTTGGGTGATGTCTATTCGCGATTCAACAAAGCTCGGGCCAAGTCGCAAAAGCATATCACGCAAGTAAGCGATGGGCATCGGATCTGCAGCCGTAACGATTTGCTCGATGATGCTAGGCCGATCTATCGTCACTAGCAACCCGTTTGGTGTCAGCTCACCTTGGAGGCGCTCCAATTCTCCATGAGTGATTCGAAAAACACTTCGCCCTTGCCCTGAGACTGGTAGTGTGATTCGGATTCGATCGGTTATCGGAGCTATCGCACAGATCTGGTCCATTGGCCCAGAAGCCACAATGATGG
>JANLUJ010000872.1:0-3573 GCA_031363425.1 Pirellula sp. | reverse complement strand
GTCGTCGCCACGCCACATGAAAATACACACTCAACCAACGGCTTTGCTTCCGCTTCGCCATGCACGGATGGGCAACATGTATACGCTCATTTTGGATCGCGCGGTCTATATTGCTATTCGATGGATGGCAAACTCGAGTGGAAGCGCGACGACTTCGGGCAGATGCAAACACGCAACAGTTTCGTCTCAATTCCACTTGTCGTATCGGACCGTAGCTGCGCTGGCTAGAACGTGGTTAGCAGATTGGACTTCCACCAGGCTCTTTCGAGCGTAGTTACCTAGGCTAAATCTAGCATCGAACATGCAAATCTCCCGAAGCAATTTTCCTTCGAAGAAAGTCAGTCGACATAGATCGCTCGTTGCATTCATTTTATTTGCATTGACTGCCATAAGTCCTCATTGTGAAAGCTGCGTATCAGCCAATGACTACCTTTTGACGATTGGAGGAGGATATGAACCTGCTGGAAACCAGGCATCGCTTGAAGCCAATGTCCTTTTCTTTCAACAGATCGTCAACGAACAATTCCGGCCAGCGATCGAGCATCAGATTTTTTTTGCCGATGGTTTTGACCCAGAAGCGGATTTGCAAGTGATGGATCCTAAGTCGGCACCAGCATCGCCAACCATCGCAATGCTCGAAACCGTTTTCGCGATCGACCGACCCGGATTGAGTTACCGCAATCACCAAGTCCCCAACATTCGGGGCCCGATCAGTCCAAAATCGATACGCAGTGGAATGGATGAGATAGCTGAACGATTGACCGCCGGAGATCGATTGTTTATTTACGTCACCGCCCATGGAGGCGCAGGCGCTGGCAAAGATCCGATGAACACATCGATCACCTGTTGGCGCAAACAATCCCTTAGCATGAGGACATTTTCTGAATGGCTAGACAAACTTCCAAACAGCGTTCCTGTTGTGATGGTGATGGCACAATGTTATTGTGGCGGTTTCGCAAATACCATGTTCGTAGGGGGCGATCCAAGCAATGGATTGGCCAAGGCAGTACGTATCGGATTCTTTGCACAGCGCTTTGATCTGCCGGCCGCAGGCTGTCGACCGGATATTGAGAATGATGAGGAGTACAGCAGCTATTTTTGGGGGGCTTTCGCAGGTCATTCGCGAACTGGGAAAAAAGCCGATGGGGTCGATTGCGACAGAAATGGTCGAGTCTCATTGGAAGAGGCCCACGCTTACGCTGTACGCGCCAGCCAGACGATCGATATCCCGCTTCGGAGCAGTGACTTGTTTCTGCGATACTATAGTCGCATTGCTGGATATGAGTCGACTCGTATAGAGGGCAGCCCTGCGGACGGTCAACAACCGGAGGGCGAACATGGTTTAGCCTATTTCACTGACCGCCTCAAAGATGTTTCCCTGTTAGGATCGCCCTCACAGCGGACGGCCATCGAAAGTCTTTCGGCTCAACTTGGTTTGTCATTAGATAGCGATGTTGCGGAAGTCTTTCAACAAAACAAAGCCCAGGCCGCGCTCTATCAACAGTCCCGATTCGTACCTGGAAGGAGGGGGCCCGGTGGACCAGGCCGACGCGGTCCGCGGAACTCTGGACGCCGGGATTTGCAAAAGGAAATCATCGATAGTTGGCCAGACCTTGAAAATCCTAGCGAATGGAAAGACTTGGATTGGCTTCGGGGTAAAGACGGAGAATTGATCTTTGATGAGATACGGCAGCTCCCAAGCTTTGAAGCATACAAAAAAAGTGTAGAGGATCGCCGACTATCGCGTCAGAATGCCACGGCCGCGGAATTGAGAGATGTGCAATTTCGTCGTTTAGTTCATACGATGGAGAGCATTGTCTTGGCTCAGAACCTTCCTCGTGTTGCCGACCAAGCAATACAGAAACGGTACCGAGAGATTCTCGCTCTCGAGTCTTCGTTCCTAAGGCCCTAGCTAGGCTCGATTCCTGATTGACTCCTTCAAGCTGATAAAGTCCGATAAAAGGAAAATAACCGTCACGAATGCTAGGACTATTTCCGTCAAGTTGACAATCTTGGCAGCTATGGTCTGAGGAAGTATATCGCTGTAGCCGAAGAACGAAAAATTGAGCGTGCTCAGATAAAAGAAATCGAACAAAGCCTCTATTTGCCCGACGTCCTTGGCTACACCTGTAAAGCATTCGCTGTTGATGCTAAATAGCAAATGAAAGTCAAAAGCAAACGACAGAATCATCTGCGACATGTTGATTCCCATCAGCATTAGGAATCGATGGTGTGCAAGATTGCATTGAGCTGCTTCGTAAAGCTGTTTCAAATTTTCGGCGCCAAAAAGCGCGGTCTTCATCCAACAACCGAGGATTACAATCACTGTCAAAGCGCTGATCCCTATCTGCCCCATTGCCAAGAGCCACAATAAAAGAAGCCTCCAAATCAGGATGGCTGCGTACTCGGCAACGTTGCGAGCGATTGGAATTGCGAATTGTCTTGGTTCCATGATGGTAGGCTCGTGCTTAATAGTTAGGTAAATTTTGTTATGGCTTCCTGCAGGCAGAAATCCACTCGCTTGTTGCCCACAGTCCCGTGACCGTAGATACGCTTGCCGGAGCGTCGAAGTTATCTTTCAAGATGCCGGTCGTGGAGGGACTTCCTTTTGCAGTAGGCTCGCGAATTCCGTTAGGATATCTGTACCATATTCAAATTCCAACAGGGACCCTCAAACGGGCTTGTCCCAACAGAACCCAAATGGAGGGCTAATGCATGTACAGCATTTTCGACTTGTTCAAAGTTGGTGTTGGTCCTTCCAGCTCACATACTGTCGGACCCATGATTGCTGCATTTCGATTCGGCAAGGAGTGTATCGAGCGACTACGCGTTACGAGCGACGCAACAAGAGCAATTGCTCGTGTGCAAGCACAACTCTACGGTTCCTTGGCATTGACCGGGATTGGGCATGCGACCGACACGGCCATTTTGGTCGGGCTCGCGGGCGGCTTACCGGATCGGACCGCGCCCGAACTCATTCAATCGATTGCGAGCGAGGTTCGAAAGTCGAAGCGATTACTGCTCAACGGTTGCATGGATCTGCCGTTTGATGAGAAAGTGGACTTGCTTTGGCTTCGGAAGGAAACATTGCCACAGCATCCAAATGCCATCCAATTCCAAGCGTTTGCAACGACTGGCGAATGCTTACTGGAGGACCAGTATTTTTCAACTGGTGGTGGTTTTGTTTATTCGCGACAAGAGTTTGAGCAACAGTTCCGCCATCCTCTGCAGGCCATCGAAGACCCACCGACCGATTCGGTTCCCTATCCCTTTCGCAGCGCGTTTGAGTTATTGCAAATGTGCAAAAGCGGTCAACAATCGATCGAGACTCTCATCCATAGGAATGAGCTAGTCAAGCGTAGCGATCTAGAAATAGATGCTCAACTGGATCGGCTGTGGGCTGTCATGAGCACGTGCATCGATAGCGGCTGTTTAGCATCTGGAATCTTGCCAGGCTCATTGAGAGTTCCACGCCGTGCACCTGACATTTTCGGCAAACTTTCCAATCAGGCTTTTCCATCTGGCTCCTCAAGAATCCCGCCGAGTAGATTTCTAGTGGCGTCGAAAGCGGTT
>JANLUJ010000866.1:0-3240 GCA_031363425.1 Pirellula sp. | reverse complement strand
TGCTCGGTTTCTTCCGTCACAAGCTGAAACAGCTGATGTCGAAGTTAACGGAGATGGTGTCGCAGTGGTTGATGTTGCAATCGGCCAACAACCAGGAATGCAAGTGCCGCATGGTACAGCGATGGTGGAAATTGAAGTAGTACGTCCTGTACGCGCAGAAGACAACATCCCCGCACTCCCTTTGGGACGTGGAACAACGACAGTCACTTGGAGCGCTGCGGAACTGCAATTGAACGTGGGCGGTCCTGAAATCGCTGTTCCAAACCAGCCTCTTAGTTACTTTGCCACAGTCGCCAATACCGGGGATCTCAATGCGGAGAACGTTGTGATTAGCGTTGTTGTTCCTCCAGGCATGGTCCTTCAAGCACCCAACATAGCGCCGACTAGCCAGGCTAATGGCGCTCTCGCTTGGGAGTTGGGACCCCTCATGCCGAGGCGCGCTTTCGATATTCGTTTCAACCTTGTCGCCTCGACGGTCATGAATGCACAAATACAATTTGATGCGACGGGCACGCCCGATCTTAGGCAACAAAAAGTGGTTCGTATTATGGTTCAACAACCTCAGGTCACATTGACAATTGCCCCGAGGCAGAACGGCGGTCAGGTCGAGGTCGGAGGCGAGGCTGAATTTGAAGTATTGGTGAAAAATTCAGGCAATCAAACGATCAACGATGTCAAGGTTTCATTGCAAAGCGATTCTGGTTTGCAACATGCTCGCGACAATTTGAACGCATTAGAACGGGAAATCGGTTTTTTGAATCCAGGCCAAACGATAAAGCTCGATGGAGTATTTCGCGTCGAACGCGAAGGTGATCTATCCGTCAAAGCCACAGTTACATCGATCGGACAAGTTCTCGCTTCCCAGACGGCAATTATTCGTGGACTGCCAGCAACGCCGAAACGTCCTTCGCTTAGTCTTCAAATCAATAGTGACCTGCGTCAATCTTTCGTTCCAGTCGGCGGCAAGTTCACGTTGAACTGGATTGTCACGAATACTGGGCCAGTCCCATTGCGAAGCCCGGTAGTCATGATGCAACATAGCACGAATCTTGAGCCTACCGACTTGACTCCCGGCGAACCTTACGAACGCGAACGCCAATTTCAACGATGGCGACTTCAAGATCTACCTGTTGGGGGCCGCGTGGTGCTTGAAGGTAACTTCGTTGCAAGATTAGCTGGGCAACAAGCCAACGTTATCATCGCTGTCGAGACTGCCGATGGCGTCGGAGACAAGAAGACTTTTACTACCGATGTTGGCAACGCATCCCCTGGTGGAGATGTTCTTCCTGGAAACAATGCTCAGCCTGGTGTGTTCCCACCTGGCGCAAGTGGACAACTCAATAAGCCCGCGGCAAACCTCAACGATCAAGCCGAAAACCGTTTGAGCCTCACCATTCAACCGGTAAGCAATTCCATACGCAAAGGAGACGTGGGAACGTACGAAATTCGGATTGAGAACTTGATCAACAAACCCGACCAGCGAGTGGCATTAAGCCTATTGACTCCTCCAGGGACGGTCTTGAATTCGATTCGCGCCAAGGACCTGCAATACAAAGTTGTAAACAATGATCGCCAAATTGACCTTGAACCGATCACGTACTTTCGTCCAAACGATATTTTTTCTTGCGTCATTCAATTGCGGCACAATGAGGTATCATCTGGTGAATTGATTGCATCGGTCACTAGCATGGGGCAGACAACACCCGTCTCAAAAAGCCATCGCATTCAAGTGCTTGACCGGTAAGAACTCCACGTAATGGAGTACAATGTTTTAACCCGAGGTGACGGCTTGGGTATAGCCCGCATTTTTCGATAGCCGAAGTGCGCTAGCCCACGATTGTCTTTGCGATCATAACCAACAGGCTCGTCGTCGGCTCTGCGTCTTTAGTGCGCCAAACCTTTTGCGTTCGTGGGCTCAAGGCCCTCGAAAGCTTGCCCTTTGAATAATCAGATATTACTACGTTCGCACCCCTGGAGAACCTTGTGGCGGAAGCCTCAATAGCAAAATCCTGCCAATACATATTGCAACGAAGTGACGGATTTCAGCCTCGCGTTGGTTTGATACTTGGTAGCGGCTTGGGGCTGCTTGCCGATCGGATCGAAGACGCCTGTCGGATTCCCTATTCTGAAATACTAGGCTTCCCCGAATCAAGGGTACCGGGTCATGCCGGCAATTTTGTGTTGGGGAACCTGCGTGGAACGCCGGTTGTTGCGATGCAAGGTCGCGCGCATCTTTACGAAGGCTGGTCGGCTTCGAAGGCTACATTCCCGCTCCGTTGCATGCATGCCTTAGGCATTGAGTCCGTGATCATTTCCAATGCATCCGGTGGCATCAATCCGCGATTTAATAGCGGGCAAGTCATTTTGATCGACAACCATATCGACTTGATGCATCGAAGTGGAATTCACGCATTAGACACTACGGATAGCATTTCGTCGTTCGGATTGCCACACCGCGCTGGCAATCCCTACGATGCTGCCCTATTGAGTTTGGCTGAACAGTTGGCGATACAGCAAGGGTTTGCTTTAGCCCGCGGCACTTATCTAGCAACGCTTGGTCCCAATTACGAAACACGAGCAGAGTACCGGATGTTCGCCAAACTTGGAGCCGACATGGTAGGTATGAGCACGGTCCCGGAGGTCCTATTGGCGAACCAACTTGGCCTCAAGGTCCTAGCCTTTTCGATCGTGACCAACGTAGCGACCCCTGACATTCAAAGGGTAACCGACCACGAAGAGGTGTTGGACTGGTCCCGCAAAGCCCAAAGCCAACTCGTTCCGCTCATCGAAAGCATCTTGGTTGCGTTCAGGCGAGCGGCAGAATGAAACGTACCAGTAATGAAACGTACCAATTGCAATTTCGGGAGGGCGACGCTCCTGCGGAGCCATGTCGCAAAAGCTCGGCGGGAGCCTCGCCCGCCTCGCCCTCCCGACCAATGATTTTGCAGGTTTCCAAAGCTGTACAACCTCCAAGCCGGAGGGATTCAGAAATACCGCAGGCTTGTCCTGCTGGATTGTTCTGCTTCCAAGCTAAAATTTACAAGGGTGGAGACCACTGTGCCCGTGTCTTTTTCACGGTGGAGACCACCGTGCCACATTGGTAACTAATCATCGAGGCTAGCAACTTCGCCCCGCGCCCGCGTGCCTATTGCGCTCCAAACAGTTGCCGAGACAGAATCTGAGATGACTTGAACACGCCCGTCAGCAAAGACTGCTTGAATGAGACCCGTATGTCGCGAG
>JANLUJ010000857.1:0-3254 GCA_031363425.1 Pirellula sp. | reverse complement strand
AAATGGTGAAAGAGTGCCGCACCAAGCTTGTTCCTTACACAGTTTGCAAAGCAGTTCCATGCTGTTCAACTGTCAAGGTTGCCAAGTGCGTCCAAGTCCAAGTGCCTTACACCTACACACGATGTGTTGCTAAGACTGTCTGCGAAGAAGTCCCAGTAACAGTATCCAGTGGTTGCGGTGCAGGCAACGGATGCAACGCTTGCGGTAACGGTGCTGGCAACGGTTGCAACGACTGCGGTAACGGAATTGGTTCGGGTAACGGAATTGGTTCGGGTAACGGTCTGTTCAACGGACGTCTCCGAGGCCTACTCCGTGGATTGCGATGCCACGGCGGATGCAACAGCGGCTGTGCAGCAGCTTCTGATTGCGGATGCAGTGCAGCTCCAGCTTGCGGTTGCTAATCAACAATAACCATCGGCTTCAGGCCACTTGAACGAATCGCAACTCAGAATCTGTAATCCTGGCTTGCGATGACGATCTAGCGAAATCGAAGTCGTTACGATAAACAAAGAACGGTTGGTGTCCTCGGGCATCAGCCGTTTTTTCGTTTCGCGATCAACATGCAGATCCGCAGCGCGAATTAGAGGTTGGGTCGGCGGCAGGCTGATGGCCTAATGTGGGGAATTTCGGTTGCCTTTCCCACCACTTGTTAAGGCACGGATAATCAAGTAGATCAATACCACTGTGCCAATACCCACTACCGGCAAAACGACAAACAATAGCAATGTGAAAGTGCCCACCTCGTTCTGACTCCGTCTGCGTGACTTCACTGGTTAAGAACAAGGAGAACGACGCAGCTCCCCTCGTCCATGCCAATCATGTTTAGACCATCTTAGCGTCCAGTCGTATTTGTTACCGAGTAGCGCAACGAACCATTTCTGAAAAAGTTAGAGCCGTCTGACAATTTTGGGAACGCCGCACGCTTTTCAACGCAACCAAGGGCTCCCTGATTTAACTTACTGATCGGCTCAATTCATTTATGTGCCCTAGCACGCCAAACCTATTGCGACAGGCCGGGACAAGCCCGGCCAGTCGCTTCTCTCACCCGCCGCGTCACGCAAAGCGTTCGCCGCGTCACGCAAAGCGTTCGCGGGCCTTGTGCCCGACGAACGCAACAGGGTTTGGTGCCCTAAGGACCTTGCTACTTGTGATTGCATGATTTAAAAAGGTCAATGTCGTAATTGCACTGTTTGAATTCAAAAACGTTGGACGCCCAACGATGCCTGACCTCACGACTTTCTATACCGCCGAAAATGTGAAGTTTGCATACCAGATTCGATGGGCGATGACATTGTTTACCTCGGGCACACGGCCTACGGAATCAACACTCGATCCCGTTGTCAGTGCATTGGAACTCGACGGTATTCGAGTGCTAAGTCATCGGTATGCCGAACCGTCTATGGTTCAATTGACGCTCAGCGTAAGACCGCACCTTTCTCCGCAAACGATCGTCCAACGCGTCAAAGGGCGACAATGGTACGCGTGGAAGAATGAATCGCTTGTCAAAATCGACAAGAAGTATTCGCTTCGTAGTTATGGAACTCAGGAGAGAGAGATCATCGAACAATACGTTGCGGGACAAGCGTCGCACCATACGATGGCAACGGAAAAAGCGATGGCTTTGTTCGAAGGACTAACTTTGATAGATCGGGCGGTTGAGCTTGCTAAGCCGCTCGAAATTGGCAATTCGCTTTTATGGTACAACCTGCACATCGTTTTGGTTCATGTCGAGCGTTGGCGGACGGTCAACGAGCGATTGCTGAAAGCGGTCCAAGACATGATTCGCAAAGTGTGCAAAAAGTATAAGTGGCGACTCTCGCGTTGCGGGATAGTCGCTGATCATTTGCACTTGGCATTGGGAGCAAACTCGCAAGATGCAGTCGAGGATGTTTGTCTACGCCTAATGAACAATCTGGCATTCGTCCACGACATGAAGCCCGTCTACTGCCACAGCGCTTACGTGGCGACCTTTGGTGAATACGATCAGCGCGCGTTGCATTAGCCGAGTATTCGCCCGCCGCATCACGCAAAGCGTTCGCGGGCCTTGTGCCCGACGAACGCAATCCGGTTTGGCCCTAACACGCCAAACCTATTGCGACAGGCCGGGACAAGCCCGGCCAGTCGCTTCTCTAGCCCGCCGTGTCACGCAAAGCGTTCGCCGCATCACGCAAAGCGTTCGCCGCATCACTCAAAGCGTTCGCGGGCCTTGTGCCCGACGAACGCAACCGGTTTGGCGCCCTAGCATAAGGCGAATGCAAAACGCAGTGCATCGACGAAACAGCCATTCACGTTTCTGTCCGAACGGCCTATAAACCCGAAGCCTACAGGGTACAATTCCTCCTGATGAGACAAAAATAACACGCCATTGCAATGAAAACACTACGACACGATGCCCAACGATATGCCTGGAAATTTGATAAGCATTGGCACCGACATCATCGAGTGCGTTCGTATCGCTCAAATGATCGAAAAGCATGGCGAAGTGTTTTTGCAGAGAGTTTTCACGCAACGCGAAATAGTCTATTGTTCATCGCGTAAAGCGGCGACTCAGCATTACGCTGGACGATGGGCAGCCAAGGAAGCAGTTTTGAAAGTGCTTGGAACAGGTTGGGCGAAAGGCATCCAGTGGACGGACATCGAAGTGGTGAACGAAGTGTCAGGCGCTCCAGTTATCAAGATCACTGGCAAGGCCGCTGAGATCGCAAAAGAGCGGGGTATCCTGGAGGTTATGATTACTATTTCGCATTGCCGCGCCTATGCCACTGCTGTTGCAATGGGGGTTGCGTAGCTAACTACGGCGGGGATCGCTTAGCCACATTTCCAGAGTAGGTTGCGCAATCCTGCAAGCCCTCAACAAGTTGATTCATGGCCGGCTTCAACCAGGACCAGGCCGCATTGGCTGTGACTGGCACAAACGGACTCAAAACGGATCCGAAGGTCTCCTTGGTTGGAGCAGCCACTCCCGGCTTTGACCTTGCAATGAATGCGTCTATTGAGACAGCCGATGCCCCCATCTGAAGGCATCGAAACATTTGGAAACTATCGTAAAGTGCTGCCGAGATTAGAAGCTTGGTCTTTGAACCAGAATCTTGAACTGCCTTGGTAGCTTGTTTTAAAGTTAGTTCCAAGGGAGCCAACTGCAAGGTGCTGTTTGGCAGCAGAGCGAATTGAACATCGACCAAGAGCGTTATGAAATCGAAGCCACTGTCGATCAAAAACCTGAGATCCTCATAAACAGAGCCTGGCCCAACTGC
>JANLUJ010000842.1:0-1821 GCA_031363425.1 Pirellula sp. | reverse complement strand
TGCTCGTAGGCTTGAGCGATTCGCTCGCCGGCCGCGGCTCCAGCGGCGAACAAGCCTCCGTCATGCGGGTACTCAACCGAGAGGCCCAATGGTTGAGCAAATCTTGCCGTTCGACTGGCCAAATTTATGACCTTGCCAACCAAATCCGAATCAATCTTGCTAACGAACTCGGAAAGGTTCATGTCGATATCGTCGAGCTTTGGGCCCAGTTTCGATGCGTAGTAGTAACGAAGATAAGCGGGATCGAGATGCTTAAGGTAGGTGCTAGCTTGGAATTGAGTGCCTCCTCGCTTTGACATCTTCTCTCCATTCACGGTGAGGAAACCGTGGATGTGTACAAATGACGGGAGCGAGTAGCCAGCGGCTTTGAGCACTCCAGGCCAAAACAGCGTATGGAAGTAAGTGATGTCTTTGCCGATAAAGTGGTGAATTTCCGTTCCATCGCTTTGCCACCAGTCGGCTAGCAACTCGCTATTTAGCTTGCACCATTGCCACGTCGCTGCGATGTAACCGATAGGTGCGTCGAACCAGACATACCAAAAATTGTTTGGACTATCGGGAATTTCAAACCCAAAATACGGGGCTGGCCTTGAGACATCCCAATCGCGAAGGGGATTTCCCAGAAAATGCCCCTTGAGGTAGTTGGCCACCTCGGATTGCAAGTGTTCGCCGCATTGAGTCCACTCCTCAAGAAATGCGTGTTGCTTTTCAAGTTGAACAAATAGGTGACTTGCAGATTTGGTAACCGGGGTCGCTCCGCTTAGCGTGCTAACTGGGTTAATCAATTCGGTGGGCGCATACGTTTCAGCACACTTGCTACAGTTGTCACCATACTGATCTTCGGCATTGCATTTGGGACAAGTCCCCTTAACGAATCTATCTGCAAGAAAGGTCCCGGCAACAGGGTCGAAAAGTTGCTCAACATCTCGTTCCGCAACAAGGTCCGCCGCTCGCAATGATTTCCAAATACCTTTGCAAAGCTCGTAGTTTTCGGATGAGTTTGTACTGCCGTAGTGATCAAAAGAGATACCGAATCCAGCGAAGTCGAGTTCATGGGCGGCTTGCATATCGGCAATCAATTCGGACTCTGGCCTCCCTTCTTGCCTAGCGCGGATCATGATTGCCGTGCCATGTGTATCATCGGCGCAGACGAAAAGGCATCGATGGCCTCGCAATCTTTGGAAGCGGACCCAGATATCGGTCTGAATGTATTCGACCAAGTGCCCCAAATGGATGTGGCCGTTTGCATACGGGAGCGCGGCAGTCACCAAGAGTTTTTTATCGGTCATTTCAATCTTGCGTTAGCGTGAGGAGTGCGACAACATAATCTTAGCATCGTGCGGGAAACAAGTTGGATAGGCTTCCAGACTGTCGCAATGGAATCGACAGGCTGCAAGCCTAACCAACACTATGTCGACCAATCCAGAATGACTTTTCCCGATTGGCCTTTTTGCATTGCATCGAAGCCTTTTTCAAATTCGGAATAGTGAAATCGGTGTGTTATCACCGGCGAGATATCCAGCCCACTATCCAATAAGACAGACATTTTGTACCAAGTCTCGTACATCTCGCGACCATAAATGCCTCGAATGGTCAACATATTAAAAACGACCAAATTCCAATCGATAGCGATCGGCTCCGTTGGGATTCCTAACATCGCGATCTTGCCGCCGTGGCACATGCTCGAAAGCATCGTTCTCAATGCAGAGGGAGCTCCCGACATTTCCAAGCCGACGTCAAACCCCTCGCGCATCCCAAGTATTGATTGGACGTCGGCCATCGTTTGATGTCGCACATCGACAGCCAAGGTTGCGCCCATTC
>JANLUJ010000827.1:0-5290 GCA_031363425.1 Pirellula sp. | reverse complement strand
CGAGCCAGGCGAACTGATCACTCGGCATGTGCAAGTTCTTTTCCCGAAAAGCGGTTCTCACGTCGTCGAAGCAATATTGCCCCCGGACTCATTGAATGCCGACAATAGCGCCCGTTGTGTCCTGGATTTGCAAGATGGATTACGCGTACTGTTGATAGACGGAGACTCGGCGGGCAAGCATTCGTTCTTCTTCGAATCCGCGCTAAGTCCCGGCGGCAATGCCAAAACTGGGCTGTTGATGTCCCGCGAGGGAGCCGAATTTTTGCGAGACTCCGATTTGGCGGCGATTCAACATTATGCTTGCATCATTATGCAAGCAGTCCCTTCGCTCGATCCTCGTGCACTCGAGAACTTGCACAAGTATGTTGCGCAGGGAGGTGGATTAGCCGTCTTTTTTGGTGAGCAAATGTCGATGGCCGATTATTTGCGTTACAACTTGATTTGGACCAAGCCGATTGCGGCGGCGGAGAACGCAACACCGTTGGTACCATTCACCATCAAGGGGCCGGTCGATTTAGCGCAGGTGGCTGGCGATACCAAGCCGGATTTGATTGCGGACAATCACCCGATCTTTGAGCCTTTTTTTGGATTGAGCAATTCTCCGTTTAGTCGCGTACGCATTCGGCGATATTTAGAGCTCGACAAAGAATTGGGGGAAGCACCGAGCAACGGCAAGAACATCGGGTCGCGTTGGAAGCAAGTGGCAACTCTACGCAATGGTCAGCCATTCATCGTGGACCATTCCATCGGCCAAGGGCGCGTACTTTTCGGTCTGACAGCTTTCGATCGACAATGGACGGATTGGGCACAAGATCCAACGTTTGTGGTTGCGGCACACAAAATGGTGGGCTACCTGTCTTCATTTCGGGCGCCTGATGCCGCTCGTTTTGCGGGAACACCGATGCGATGGGATTTTTCTTCGCAAGAAATGCTTCCTGAGATTCAAGTGTTATGTCCACCGCCAAGTGGGATCGGGGCCAAGGCGCTACTGAGTCTCAACGCGTCTCCAGCAGGCGAAACAGCTTTTCAAGCTTCCTTGAATGCACAGTCCAATCAAGATACCGATGAATCCATTCGGGCGATCATGTCAGCCGGGAATTTTGAATGGTGGGGGACATCGATTCAAGGTGAACGCATCGTCAAGAACATGGCCCGAAACGTACCGCCTGTCGAAGGCCAGACCGAGAAGATCGCGCTCATCGATTTGAACCGCACTTTGAACGGAGTCAAGTTCACATACAAATCGTCCGAGTCGCTTGGTGCAAATACGGCCCTAGCCGGCTTCGCCAACCGAAACATGCTTTTGATGGGACTGCTCCTAGCGATCCTGCTGTTCGAGCAATGGCTCGCCTGGAGCGCATCGTACCATTTACCGATCAGGAAGGGATTGAGGGTTACGGGTTGAGGATTGAGGATTTTTAACACATGCTTATCCCTCAGCCCAATGCGTTTCGCTTCCGCTGGGTTCATCCCAGCGGAGCGACAACTGGCCGCTACAACGTACGTGCCGGTGGAGGCAACGTGACGCGGAGCATCGACGTTGCTTCCACCGGGGCGAGCCCGATGGAGAGCATGCAACTTTTTTGAATGCATGTAGCTGCCAGTTGTTGCCTCCACCGGGACGAGCCCGGTGGAAGGCTATGCACAAGGCACCCAATAGTCCTACACCTTACACCTTACTCCTTACTCCTTACTCCTTACTCCTTACTCCTTACTCCCCATGCCTTTTTTTCCGATCGACACCTTTCAATGCTTTGCACAAGAAGACATGCGAGTCTTCTATCAGTGGATGCGCATTGAGCAGATGGATCAGTGGCTTCACTGGTTTGTTCTAGCGTGTTGCTTGATCGGGTTGGTGTCGTATGTTGTCTATTGGTACCGCAAGGATTGGGTGGAATTGCCTAAGAGTATTGGTTGGACTCTATTGTCGCTCCGCTTGCTTGCTCTGCTTGGGATACTTATCTTCTTTTTCGACTTGCAGAAGAGAACGGAGCAACGAGTTACCCGATCATCGCGGCTCGCAGTACTTGTGGATACAAGTTTAAGCATGTCGATGCCGCAAGAAGACGATACGGGGAAGGTGTCTTTGAGTTCGACGAGTCGGATTTCGGCGGTGCAACAGACCTTTGCACAATCGCCTTTGCTCAATCAGCTGCAACAACGCCACGATGTTAGCGTATATCGCTTCGACCAGAGCGCGAGGCCAAGCGCGGTGGCCTCGTTTGCAAAACCCAAGCAAGCAAAAACAGAAATCGAGTCAGTGGAAGCGAGAGTGGATCTGTGGCGTTGGCTTAGTCGATTGGCGTTGGCCGGTATGGTGCTCACGATCGTTGGAGCGTTTGCCGGTGGCGCATCCTTGATTGCGCGTGTGTACGGTGACTTACGTCCTTTGTGGCCTTATGTTTTGGTTGCTTCCGTGGTCGGAGTGATTTCGGGGTTTGTCATGATGTCGACGGCGATACTTCGAGCGGACCAAATTCCGTGGCGGAGCCTTTGGAGTTTTTCACCACCCGAATCGGCTTCAGGCTCAATGCCGAACATCCTGGGCGAAAAAAGCGAACTGGGTTCGCCAACGGATCCGAGCGCAGTAAACTGGGATACGCAGCTGGCGGCAACGGGATCGGAATCGCGCATAGGTGATGCCGTCAACAGCATTTTGGAACAGGAACGCGGCTCACCGTTGGCCGGAATTGTTGTGATTTCCGATGGGAGAAACAACGCGGGTATCGATCCGCTGATGACCATTTCGGAAGCAACGCTTCAGAGTGTTCCGATTCATACCGTTGGGATGGGTTCGGCCAGGAACCCTCTTAATGTTCGCACCGTTGATATCGAAGCACCCAAGCGTGTTTTCCCGGGTGATCGATTTCGACTCACGGCACTCTTGCAGGCCTCGGGCTTGGAGGGAAAACAGATTACAGTACAGCTGCGGCGTCGCTCCGGTGCTCAGAAAAATGCTGGAATGGCAATCGAAGAGGAAAGGACGATCACTCTGGAATCGGACGATACGATGTCAAGCTTGGCGTTTGATATTATGCCGCGCGAAATCGGATCGTGGATCTACGAGGTCAAGGCCTTGCCGCCCGAACAGGATTCCAATCCGATGGACAACGCCCTAGAGAGCGAAGTCCGAGTCGTCGAACCGAAGTCGACCGTGTTGATTATTGCCGGCGGTCCAACTCGGGAGTATCAATTTGTTCGTAACCTACTCTTCCGAGATCCAACGGTGCAGTCACATGTGTTACTGCAGACAAGTGGCAAGGGAGTTTCGCAAGAAGCGAAAAAACTTCTGACGGAGTTTCCCAAGACTCGCGCTGAGATGAGTCAATACGATTGTGTAATTGGTTTTGATGCCGACTGGACCGCGCTCAAAACGGATCAGGTAGAGATTTTGGAAAAATGGATCAGCGAACAAGCAGGTGGGTTAGTGATTGTCGCCGGCCCTGTTTCGACACCGAAATGGGCAGGCAGTCAAGGAAACGGAAATCGCACGGCTGAAATCATGCGAAATCTATCTCCGCTCGTGGTCAATTCGCGGGGCCCTCTACTAGCATCGATAGGACGCTTCGACGCCGAGACGGCTTGGCCATTGGAATTTCCGGGCGATGCCTGGCAAGCGGACTTTGTCGAGGTTGCTAAAACCATAGAGGATAGTCGCAGAGTTTGGGATCGGTTCCGCGGCGTCTATAACTACTTTGAATGCTATGAACCTAAGCCTGGTGCAACTCCGATAGCCTATTTTTCGGATCCAACGACGATGAAGAGCGGGAAGAAGCCGATTTACTTGGCGACACAGTTCTATGGAGCTGGGCGTGTTGCATTCCAAGGGAGCGGCGAGTTTTGGCGGTTGCGCGATGTCGGCGAAGGGTTCTTTGATACGTACTACACTAAGTTCGTGAGATGGGCAGGCCAAGGAAGACTGATGAGGGATTCGGACCGAGGCATCTTGTTGTTGGATAAGCAACAAGCGATTGTAGGAGAGCAAGTCATGGTACGAGCCGTTTTGAGAGATGCCCAATTTCAACCGACTGTTATGCCAGATGTGAAAGCAAAACTCCTCGAGCCCTCGGGCCGCAGCACGCCACTAGTATTAACACCGATCCCGGACCCTTCTCAGCCTGGCGTTTACCTAGGCCAGTTCTTTACGAAGGCCACGGGCACTTATGAAGTGCAATTGCCGGTCGGTGGATTGGCCGATCAACAATTGTTGACCCAGCAAGTGACGGTGCGAGTCCCTGCGTTGGAGATTCAGAGACCGCAACGCAATGATCCGTTGCTAAGTGAATTAGCAAGTCGGACAGGCGGGAAGTATTGGGTCGGCATGGATTCTCTTTTGGCAGGCCAATCGGTGCCAGCAACATCGCTGCCACAATCGATCGATTCTCGCGACCAGACCAACTACTTACCCGGGTCTCCCGACCGCGAATTTCAGCAGAGGCTAATGGGGATCTTGATGGCGCTCATCGTTGGGTGTTTGTCCATGGAGTGGCTGATCCGGCGGCTAAGCAGGCTAGCCTAGCACGAAGCGCAAGCTAGTGATGAATTTGTGCACAATGTTGGAATGTTAAGCACCAGGCGCTAGCTAAATGGCACTCGCCTTGTCGTCAACCGCTTGGCGCTAGCCGCGGGTGACGGCAACGCGGCGGAAATGGAATCGGCATACCGGCGGCTAGCGCCTTGCCGCTCACACAAGCCTAATACACAGCAGAGATTAGGCGGCGTCTTTTTGTTGTCGCTGAAT
This sequence comes from Pirellula sp., assembly GCA_031363425.1. Lineage (GTDB taxonomy): Bacteria > Planctomycetota > Planctomycetia > Pirellulales > Pirellulaceae > JBKCUI01. The sequence continues at coordinate 549 of JANLUJ010000827.1, read as the reverse complement.
TCTCGTCGCATGGAGCATCACCAGGTTCAGCAATAAAAATTAGAAATTGGAGTGATACTTTGTAACCTAGGGCCGGCGAATCCTCAAGTATCCTTGAAGAAGTCTTCACGTAGGTTCGGCTGTCCTCAGCCGAACAAACCAGCGTTCCTATCGTTTCAAGACTCCATACGCGATGGTACATCCATGGCATTAGAATCTTCCCAAAAAATTTGCCCTAAGTGCTCTTCCGTTATTTCGGAGGACGCACCTGGTGGCCTATGTCCTCATTGTTTGATGCAGTTCGTGGCCATCAGCACCGGGGGCGCTGATTTTCCGTTGGGAGATCGTGCGCCACCTGAACTCGAAACCATCCGAACGGCATTTCCCCAATTGGAAATCCTTGAATTGATCGGACAGGGCGGCATGGGGGCGGTCTACAAAGCCCGACAGCCGAAATTGGATCGCATCGTTGCGCTAAAAATCCTACCCATTCGATTGGCGCGTGAGCCACTATTTGCAGAACGATTCGAGCGCGAGGGGAGGCTGTTAGCGCGACTTAACCACCCCAAC
>JANLUJ010000823.1:0-5174 GCA_031363425.1 Pirellula sp. | reverse complement strand
CAACAAACAATGAATAATCCGCGCTAGCTGCGATACAATAGATTTGCGACCAAAAACGCGGCTAGCGCCTGCGGCTCAACCCAAGAATCTAAGCAAAATATCACTCTGCGTGGTAGCCACGCCAAGTCCATACCAAGGTGTCAGCCAACGTTTGTTGGAACTCTTTTTGGTCGCAATGCTTAGTTGCACGACTGAAAACATAGCGATAGTCGTAACCTTTTGCCTGAAGTGCCGCAGCGGTGCGTTCGTTAGCCATGACCCAATTGTGGTATGTCTCCTCAGGATCTTTGGCTCGGTTGTCGTTCTCGGATACATGGGTAAAAATGCGCAAAGGCTTCTTTTCGCTATTTTCGATGAGCTTCATACTGGAATGGTATTCCCACGCGCCGAGCGGGTAGCGTGCTTCGTCCGGAGCGTCATCATCCTGCTGATCGACAAACGTACCCGAATAGGTTATCAGTCGTCGAAACAAGTCCGGACGAAACCACCCCATGGTAAGAGCCGCTGCCCCACCCGAACTGCAACCCATTGCAGCTCGACCCCAAGGGTTGGCAGTGAAGGCTATGTTAGGATAGGCCGCTTTGATCTCCGCATTGTTTAGTACCGCGGGCAACACTTCGTCGTTGATGAATCGTGCGAGTCGATCGGACATCGTATCGTATTCGAGACCGCGCTGGCTCCCTTTGCTATCGTCCCCACCGTTCTCGACGGCGATGGCGATGAAGGCTGGTAATTTGCGTTGTGGATTGGTAGCGATAGTGAGATTGTCCAGAGCGTTGCGTACTAGGTTGAGGTTGCTCGGCCCATCATGCATGATAAGAATAGGGGCTTTTGTGCCATCCTTGTAAATCGCTGGCACGTATACTGAAATTTTTCTTTCCGTTCGCACTTTCTTCTTCGGTTCCAGAGTCGAATCGTCCCCCCGAAAAATCTTGCTGTCCGCGAGCGGCATCGTGAACTTGAATTCTTTTCCCTTGGGGTTTCCACGATCCGTTAAGTCGGGATCGAGCGTATACTCAGGGCCTATCACGACGTTGCCGTTGCCTTCCGTGCCCGGTCGTTCTATGTAATTGTCATCTGCAAGTACTAGATTCGATGCAAAACTTAGCAGCGTCAACGAAAAAAGGCGAAGGCTTCGAACCGACGCGAAATGAGGTGTCAATAACATTTTGCTTCTCAACAGGGGAAAGGAATGCGAGTGTGAACGCCAGAAAAATAATACATCAGAATAACCAGATTCGAAAGTTTGGGCGAGCGAGCAATCTAGGCTTTGTTAAATGCGTTTCCTAGGTTGAATTGGCATTGCCAAAAGCCACGCAGGCTGCGCGACCGATTGCTACAATACGTTGGCACAGCACTATTTGGCGTTTAGAATCATCTGTTTCGATCGCCTCGGACTGCAGCTTCGATTCTCTCACTCTATCAGGTAACAACCATGACGCTCGCGTCCTCCTTTCTCAAATTGATTGTTTTGTGTCTTTTTAGTTCGACGGCGTTGGCCCAAAACTCAGCCTTGGATCCCTCTGGAACTTGGCGTTGGAGTTACGAAATGGATGGTAAGACTCGCGAGGATTCGCTCGTGCTCAACCTCGCTGACGGAAAAGTGACTGGGACCTTTCAGGGAGTCCCTGACAAGCCGGTAGAAGTCAAAGATGCTAAACTAAAGGACGATCGCCTTTCATGTACAGTTGAATACAAATGGAAGGATCAAACCGTCTCGCTCGAATTAGCGGGTAAAGTCAAAAAAGATGATCTCGACGGAACCATCACGGTTACGACCGAGGCTGGCACTCAGGAGTATCCATGGACTCCCAAGAGATCGGTTCAACTGGACGATGCAGTAGGACAATGGGATATCGTAATTGACGCAAATGGAAACAAACTCGAACCACGCATCGTCATCACGAAATCTGGCGAAAAACTGCAAGGCAAATATACAGTCGCCGAGGGAACCGTTGTCGATGCAACTGGCCTAAAGATCCAAGACAATAAATTGGAATTTCGCGTCGACGCGATGGTCGACGGACGAAAGTTAAGAGCGGATTACTCGGGACGCCCGTATGGGAATAGCATGAAGGGCAAAATCAAATACGACTTGGATGGCAATGAAGGCGAGATCGATTTCACTGCCAAGCGCCAAACAGCGAAGAAATAGCCAGCGAAGAAATCAGGAAGATTTTTGGCGGCCTCTATTTGGCTATGGCCTTTTGGTAAGCTGCGTCTCCTCCGACTATCGGTAACTCCAATACCGTCTCGTGGAGATCCACGGTGAGTTCTGTACCTGCTTCCGGATGAAGCGTGAATTCTTTATCGCTAGAAAAAATCATCAAGCCAATTTTTTCACCTTCAGCAATGATTTGATCGTCTGGCTGAAGGGAAAAACGGACCTCATAGAATTGATTTGGCACCAGTGGCTCGCTCTCCGTCATCGAGCGATGGTTTTGAGGATCAGCCCATCCTCGCGTGATCAGATTGTCGGTGAATTTTCCGTTGGGAGCTTCGACCCACGGTAACGACACCAACCAAACGCTTAAGTTTGCAGCTGGCTTGCTCGATGCCAACCGGATCTTTATTTTTGCGTAGCCGGAGAGATGCAATGGCTCTTTGAGTTCCGGTGTTGCAAATAGTAATCGATGTTTTGAAGATTCTGCTTGTGCGAGATCGCGTCCAAAAATGGTCGCATCGTCGACGATCATTTCGGTAGTTTCTTCTGGCGATGACTTCGTAGAAAGTCCACCCTGGCTAGTGCCGCCCTTAGTAAGGTGCAATGAAACCAATTTAGCCTCGGGGTGTGGATAGTCCACATAAGCAGTGGGGTCCGTTCGCTTGTCGCGTTCTCGAACAATCCACGATCGTGGATCTTTTTCAACGCCGTTATCGATTCCGTGCAGGTACCTCGTGAACCAACGATTCATCATGCGCAGCGGTGGTTCGCCCCCATGCCCCCCTTGATGGCAATAGAATTGAACGGGTAGTCCCTTGGCTTTGGCGTATTCGTAAATGCGCACACTATGCTCTGGTACTACATTCCAATCATTGAAACCGTGAGACATCAATAGAGCTGCCCGCATGGGTCCCATATCGTTAAGGTAGTCTCGACCAGCCCAAAACTCGTTGTAGTCACCCGTGATTCGATCCTGTCCCTTGGCCATTTCTTTGTCTCGTACTTCGCAGTCGCAATGGTCCCGTTTTGCCTCGTTGCCACTGTGGATGAAGTTGTAGAGGACGTCGATATCTTCGCCCATGTATCCCCCAGGGTGCCTCACCAAACCATTGGAGCGATAGTAATGGTAGTAGGATGTATTCGGTGCTATCGGAATAATGGCTTCAAGGCCTTGAACACCAGTGGTGGCGGCGGCAAGCGGGATGGTTCCATTGTACGAGGTACCCGTCATGCCGACTTTCCCGGTCGACCAAAATGCATTTACTGTTTCCGTTCCATCCACTTCGGTGAAGCCTTTTACTCGACCACAAAGCCAATCGACAACGGCCTTTGGGGCCAGGGACTCGTTGTCTCCACCGACAGTCGGACAGCCCTGCGACAAGCCAGTCCCTGGTGAAGACGAGTGGACGACTATAAATCCCCGTGGGACCCATTTGGCAGTTTGCGAATTCGAAATGATGGGCCGTTTTCCCTTTGCGATAAATGCCGGTGGGTCGTCATGTTTAGGCGGCGTGTCCCCCAACGCATGGCGAGGGTTCCAGAAATGTTTGGGATCCGTCGAGCCGGTTCCAGCAAAGTACGGACTCGACTCGTAGATAACGGGTAACTTCAAACCTTCGGTATCGGTCTGCTTGGGTCGAGTTACGTCGACATGCATTCGATCGAGCTTTCCGTCTGCGTCGGAATCAAATTCTGTTTCGACCCAAAGATCATGGCGAATCCAATCCTTGGAATCTTTAAAGCCTTCCACGATCTGGGCTTCACCTTCCGCAAAAACGGGCACGGCTTTTTCTTGAGCACCTAGGTTCGAGACGACGGGAAACGCACATGCAATGGGCCAACAAACCATTTGCCATAGGATTGACTCAAAGGAGAACGAAAAATGCGATCCGCGTCGGTAAGCCATGTGATTCACTCGTAAAGTATTCAGAATTAGTCAAGAGGAACTGTATAAAGTACCCTTAATCATTCCGCACTGCTACGATCTAATCGCACTACGATGTACTTTCGTCCGCGATTGACATCTGCAATTGTGGCGAGACAATTGAACCGAGCTTCGAATTGGCCGTGCTGGAGGATATTTATATTGGGAATGCGTATCGCTGCTGTGACTATGGCGATTCCCCCCCGCGTGCAAACGGCTCAAGAAATAGCCAGTCTCATCCATCGCAGCGCTGAGTGGATCCAACAGCATACGGGTGTGCTGCATCGCCGAATCGCAGAAGACGATGTTTCGCCAGCACAGCTTGCAGCCGACGCGGCCCGCCAAGCAATCGCAATCGCGGGGCAACCTGACTTGATTCTCTATGCTGGGGCCCTAACGCAGCAATTGGTACCCGATACGTCCGTTTTTGTGCAACGCGAATTGATGCTAGAACGCATCCCATGCTTCACCATCAACCAAACTTGCCTCTCGTTCATCGCCGCGTTGCAAGTTGCGCATGGACTGCTAAAGGTAGGCACCTACAAGCGAATTCTTATTTGCACGGGTGAGCTGGCTACCCGTGGACGCAGCTTCGAAGAACCCGAATCAGCTGCGCTACTCGGCGACGGTGGCGCCGCCGCGATCGTCGAATACTCCGACGAAAACAATAGCGATCTGATCCATTGCAGTTTAGAGACCTGGTCCGAGTTGCGAGCCTCGGTGGCACCGTGCAAGCACCTGAGACACATTTGGCGACCAGCCGAGAGGACCTTGCTCGATGGGTCGAGCGTGAGCAACCAAGGGAATGGGTATTCAAGCCAGTCTTTTCGCGTTTCGCGGCCAGGACGCTCATTGGGCCAAATGCGGAGGAGGTGGCTAAACTGCTGCCAAGTTTATCGGATCCGTGGGTGATTCAACGCCGCATCCTCGGTCAAGAATATTCCACCTAGTATCTGTCGTAGGTATCGGATTTTGGCGATTCGCTTAAGATTCGGACTGGAGACAGATGCCTCCAAACGTTTTGTAGATCGATTCCTCCTTGGTTCTTGAAACCGTGCTGTAGCGTGATCGCAAAGCGTTCATTTT
>JANLUJ010000811.1:0-11098 GCA_031363425.1 Pirellula sp. | reverse complement strand
GCGCACACTCGCACCGGTTTGGGTGACCGGAGCAGGTTGGCGGCCTTATTCTGAGGCCGACCGTACACCGAGGTCGGACTTAAATTGGATTGGGCACAGGTGTGATCTTAGATGCAAGAAGATTGCAGCAATGGGATCGCGTTCCTGCATTCAATCTATGACGTATGCTCTCGGGCCGCTAATAAATCGGTTAACAAACCACTTTTTTGAGGGAGCAACGTCAACTTAGTTTTGCAGTCCAATAGCTTCTGAGTTTCTAGGATTGTAAACATAGCGTCGGACGTTTCTTTATCTGCACAGATCTTCTTCAATGCATTTCCAACAAGTTCGGGCCGAATTGCGGCGGCTTTTGCAAATTCGATAGCAGCTTTGCGATCGGCGGTACTGGTAATAATGCTCACTTGGTTGGCACCATCCTGTTTGATGGCACTCGTCACTTGCCGCAATCGATTTACAACCTTGCTTTCAATCTGCCGAATCATTTCTGCATCACGAAAATGAACTTTGCGAATGTATACCGAACCGAGTCGGTAGCCCCATTCATCTGATCGAGGCGATACTTCTTCTCGTACTGTCGCGCTCATACTGTGACGGTTGACCATCATAAGCGCCAGCGGCAAATTACTGAGGCAACGGACGGTGGAATTCGCAACATTGGCCGACAACGAGCCGCGAGGATCCATGTTCTTAAACAGGTATGCCACTGGATCGCTTATAAACATTTCGTACCAAATCCCAATTCCCATCGGCGCGCCTTCTTCGGAATTCACTGGAGCACTTCGCAGGTAGACTTGATCCAATCGCATGTCCAGGACATAGCATTTCCCAAGCCAGTTAACGACTAGAGCCCTCCATTCCATGAGAGGCCATAGGAAGTGAAGTCCAGGCTCGTCGATAATTTCGACAACCTTTCCGAAAAGAACATAGACATGACATCGGCGTTCCTGGACGATAGTGTACACTCCGAATAAGCGTCCAATAGTCAATGCGACAGGTACGATGAAGAACGACAATACGAACGTTATGACGAATGCAGCCAATCCAATCATGAGTCCACCTCCACAAAAGCTTGTTCCGAGCGACCGAATAGGGACATCCTGACGTTTCTAACGTATGCCTTGAGCACGCCGGAACCACTCTGCTTTAATGACTCAAGCTGCGTCGCCATTCTCTCCAACGGCTCGATCTCTGCCTGAGCTTTCAAAGTTTCAATTTCTACAGCCCGCTTGGACTGAACGATTTTTTGATCGGCGGCAGCTTGCGCTAAACTTATATCGGACGATACTTGGTTGTGTGCTGTGTTAATGGCAGCCAAGGCCGATTCAACCTCGGGAGGCGGATCGATTCCGGTTATGAGCGATGCGTCGAGTACCATTCCATACCTGGCTGCAGAAGAATGGCACTCGCGATCCATGTGTTCGTTGAGGTCGCGCAAGTTCTTTCGTAAGTCATTGATGGAGACGCCAAAGTTAACGCTGGTGTCCGCCTGAGTGTCACCAGCGACAATCACCAAAGGAATTGGAGGGGCTTCGAAGTTTGCGATTCTTTCGCGTAGCACGGACACAAAATAACCCATCACATGCGCTATCGGGTTTTTAACGCCAAACAGGTAAGCATAAAGATTGGCTTCCGAGACCCCATACCGAATCTGACCATCGAGACCAATATTAAGTTGATCTTTGGTGACTGCCTCCAAGATGGTTCCGCCCTTGTTGGCTTGTGGTTCATCGGGATCGTACGCCATATTCATGGTTGCCGTCGCGATGGAAACGCGATGCACTTGCTGCCAAGGCCATTTCCAGTAGAAGCCGGGCTGCACGACACGTACCTGCGGATAACAGTAGCGTTCTTGCTCATCCGGGGCCAAGGCTTCGGCAAGCGGTAAATCCAGGGTCGTAGCTTCACCCAGTCGATCTGCTCTCCCAAACGTGGTGATTAAAGCTCTTTGATTTTGATCGATGATATAGAAGCCTGCAACAAAATATCGAATGACAAACCACGCGACAAAACCTGCAGCACATCCTATGAAAATTTCCATCTGCGATCCTCGTTTGAACAAGCGTGAAGTAATGCACGCACATCAGGCAATCAGTCCAGTTTGAGCCGTTGTAGATATAAGGCTCGAATAATTGCGAGAACGGGCGAGAATTCTTGATTGATTGCGTCGAAAAGCTCGCGGCGCGTGTGCTTGCTCATGTTGTATGCCTGATACCAAGTAAGATCGTGGCCCAACTTCCATCCCGCGAATGGTGTAAACACCGATTGAGAACAACACAAAAGGACAGGCAAAGCGAACAGATTTCCTGCTCTTACTCCGGCCGTTTGTATCCTAAATTCCCCAACACACCGAGCAATTCATCGGTGGTAATATAACGGCGATGATTTTCGACCTTGTAAGCATCGATCGCTTCGGCCAATTGTCGCCCGTCTGGCGATAAATTCTTATAGGAGTTTCCGAATTGCCTTCGCTCGCCTCGTTCCGCATTTCCCGATTGTTGACGGCGATCCACGAAAGGAACATCGGTGACGGGCTGTGATGGATTGAGCGATGAAGTCGGGCTCATAGTGCATTGATCCTGGTGCGTGGTCGTATTACACGATTAATTTGTTGGGAAGCCAACACAAATGTAGGTCATGTCCACGAAATGGCAAACTTCTTTCCGTCGTATCAAGCGGTCGTTCAACTGGCCGAATGACACCTACATGGATTGAGACGATTGTGAGGATTCTTCTTCGAACGATGTGTTTGGAGCTTAGACCGTTAGCACAATTTTGCCCAACAAAACACCCTTTTTTTGGACCGTATTCGCTTCCTGCAATCGATGTGCTTGAGCGGTTTCATTCAAAGGCAATATGCGATCGATTTGCGCTTTAAGCAGGTTCGAAGTCAGCCAATGGTTGATATCGGATGCGCAAACTTGTTGCAGATTGGAAGAAGACTTGAACATCGCAAATCCATGAAGCGAGCAGCCTTTTACATAAAATGGACCTACCGGAAATGCTGGCCTTGCATCGCGCCCAGCCATGAGTATCATGCGTCCCTCTTCGGCTAGCGAGCCGATCGCGAGATCGAAGTCCGGCTCTCGGAGCGTTTCCCAAAATACCTGCACGCCGTTGGGAGCAAAGCGTCGGATTTCTTCGGCCTCACTGGCTTCGTTGTAGTTGATGGCGTGGTCGGCACCCAACTCCAGGCATTTCGCAACTTTGGCCGAGCAGCCAGTTGTCGTGACAACCTGCGCACCAATCGCTTTGGCCATTTGGACGACCATTGAGCCGACACCGCCCGTGCCTCCACGAACAAAGATGGTTTCTCCCGGTTGCAACATTGCATGCTGGAACAAACCCAAATGCGCCGTAATACCAACCAGCGCGATCGCCGCCATTTCCGTATCGTCCGCAAATTCAGGCGAGGGATAGAGCCATTTGGAATCGACCGCAATCAGTTCGGCAAACGTCCCTTGCCGCCCCATCAATCCCTGATTGGTTCCCCAAACGCGCTGGCCGATCGAAAAGTGCTTGGTGTTTGAACCCAAGGCAACGATCTCACCGGCAAAGTCGCACCCTGGAATATACGGATTGGGTAGAGGCCAGTAGTTTGCTCCGTTTCGAATGTAAGTGTCAATTGGGTTGACCGAAACCGCTCGAACTTTCACAATCGCTTGGTCTGGCCCGCAAGCCGGCTCAGGTAATTCACCGAATTCAATGACGTCTGGTGAGCCCGTCGTTCGAAAATAAGCAGCTTTCATCTCAAAACCGATCGCTTTTTAGAGAGTCACAAAGTCCGTTGGTAACGTAGAAGTAGTCATTGCGTTATACTACCACCGGTAAATGTCCGTTCCTCTATTATCATCATGCTTCTATTCAATCGACAACGGCAATCGACTTTCCATTGCATTCGATATCCATCGTACGGAGTCTCGTGTTTTCTTTGCCTAGTTTGCGCGTCAGTATGGCAAGGGAATTTGCTAAGCCAAACGGTTAATGTCCCGGTTAGAGGTGTCTCCGTTTCGATGTTAAGCGGACCACCGATTGTTGGAACGCTCATTTCGGCGGATTCGACTGGCGTTGTCGTCCAAACGAAGACGCAAACGATGGGAAAAACGGCGAACGAAATCGGCCGAATCAACTTTGACAACAGATTGAACTCAAAAGTTCCTCCCGTTACCCTCTATTTTATGGACGGATCCAAAGCCTTTGGCGAGAAGCTTATCGGTAAGACCGTCAGCGGCTGGCGATTGAAAGATTTGTCTGAGACAGAATTCGCGATTCCTTCCAAGTCCCTCAGAGCAGTGCTTCTAAGGCCAATTGCATCTGAACTCGACGGAGCATGGCAAGGTGCAATCCAAGAGACAAAGAATGCAGATGCAGTCATCGTACAACGCCCTGGAAATAGCATTGACCGAATCAACGGAGTCATCGTCCAAGTGCAGGAAACAAGCGTTTTGTTCGATCTCGATGGCCAACAGATTGATATTCCAATCGAAAAACTGATTGGGCTAGTTTGGTTTCAACGCGAACAAGAGCGAGTCAAACCGACCTTCGAAGTCAACACAACAGATCATTCGGTATGGATGGCGGAATCGTTTTCGTTAAAGTCCAATTCCTTGGAACTACGAACTTCGCAAGGGATCTCGATCTCAGTCCCATCGGCCAAAGTTCTAAGCATCAATTACGCTTCAGCAAATATTCGTTGGTTGTCCGAGGTTGAGGCATTGGATGCGTTCTCTGAAAAACAAATCGAATTCAAAACACCTATCGCGAGCATCGACCGAGCCTACGCACCCAGATTTGTCGTGAATGGACGAGCACCGTTGACGACATCGCTGGCGTCGGAAAAAGACCTCTACTTTCCGAGTCCAGGGCACTACTTGTTTCGAATGCCAGAAGGTTTTTCGTCGTTGCAATGTCGCGTCGAACGGACAGACGAGGGTCAACAACGGACCGACTTAACGATCCAGATTTGGCAGGATGATGTTCAAGTTACCGAACTGCTCCTCGCACACAATCGGGACTTCGCCGATCTTGATATTCAATTGAAAGCTGAAAAGAAAACAAAGCTTGTCGTCATTTGCAAATCGAAGCTTATGATAGGTACGGAAGTCAAATGGAAACAACCAAGGCTCAAACGATGACGCGACAACGACGAAAAGTGGTCGTGTTGGTTTTGGGGTTAGTGCTTTTCGGCGTTGGATCTTTTTTTGGATCCAATTGCGGTGCCCAAGAGGGCGTGACCAATCTCGAGTCTGCACTGGTACCCAACGAAGCGGTCTTGGCTGCCCAGCAGCAACGGGTTGAAGCGATGCAGCGAGCGTCTCGTTCGACTGTAGCGGTCTATGGGACTGATGGCCAGGGCGGGGGCAGTGGTGTATGCGTTTCTTCGGATGGATATGTTCTAACCAATTTCCACGTCTCGAGCCCATTTGGGCATCGTATGCGTTGCGGACTTAACGACGGAAAAATGTACGACGCTGTGGTTGCAGGAAGCGATCCAACAGGCGACTTGGCGGTTTTGAAGATGGTCGGACGAACCGATTTTCCTGTCGCTGCAATTGGCGACAGCGACATCGTCAGAATTGGTCAGTGGTGTTTTGCTGCCGGCAATCCATTTGTATTGGCTACCAATCTTCAACCATCCATAACGTATGGTTTGATAAGTGGCGTTCGGAGATACCAATATCCGAGCGGAACTATTCTCGAATACAGTGATTGCATTCAAACGGACGCGGCGATCAACCCAGGCAACTCGGGAGGACCTCTTTTCAATATCCGAGGGGAGCTGATTGGAATCAACGGCCGTTGCTCATTCGAGAAGCGAGGACGGGTGAACGTCGGCGTTGGATACGCCATTTCCATCAAACAAGCCATGAATTTTTTCTCACAGTTGCGTTCGGGACGAGTGGTGGATCACGCCACTCTGGGTTTTACGGTGACCACCGAGAACAACGGCAAGGTCGCTGTTTCTAATATCCTCGAAAGCAGTGACGCTTACAGGCGAGGTATTCGTTATGGCGATGAAATCTTGCGACTAGGAGACCGTGACGTCGCAACCACCAACCAGCTAAAAAACATCCTTGGCATCTTCCCGGATCAATGGCGAATCCCCATTCGTTACCGAAATGATTCGGGCGTAACGGAGACATACATTCGACTGCAAAGCTTGCACTTAGCTAGCGAGCTTGAGGAAATAGTCCAGGGCGAATCACCCCAGAAACAGCCTCAACGCAAACCTCCTGGAGGAAAGAACCCGATTCCAGGCGACAAAGACAAACCGGAATCGCCAAAACCGACTAAGCCAGTCAGGAAAGATGCCGTCGACGACCTCTACGCGGAGAAACGAGGCTTCTCAAATTATTATTTCAATCGTTTTGAATTGGACCGGATTCTCGAATTGCAATCAACCCATGGCGTCTGGTCAGGCACTGCGGAATCCTGGAAGTTAATCGGCGAAATCCCAGGTGAGAACCTAAACGTCGAAATGCTATTGTCAGATACCAACCTTTCACTTCGACTTGGAGACAAAACCGACACGGTCCATCCAATTCAAGGATGGCCAAAATGGATCAAACAGCGTTCATCTGTTGGTGCCCTCATGGGCATGCGAATTTGGCAACAATGGAATCGAGTCGGTCCGCGACTTATGGGTGAGGCCGTCTATATTGGGCAAAACCCAGTAGTCGGTCGCCAAAAACTATTTGACGTCATTCGGATTACGGTGAGCGACTTCGATGTAATGGTGTATACCTCTCCCGATAACGGCCTCATTGAGGTCATCGAGGTATTCTCTGACAAACAAACAGACCCGGTCGAATTGTTTTTTGAAAAGTACGAAACCGAGGACGGACGAGCAACTCCAAAAACGATTCGATTGGCATACGGACTAGAATCGCAATTCGTTGTCTCAATAGGTCAATTGCAAAAAAGCGAAGTAACTGCGAGGTCTGGCCTCCAATGAATATTCTTACGAATTCGCATCTCGATTTGGTTCGGCGACCGGCTGCGAGCGATATCTCAAATCCTGCGCGATGGCGTTGTTCCGCTACCACAAATCTTCTCGTTTGGATTCTCCCAATTTCCATCCTATTGCATTTCAACAGCCCTTCGAATGCAGCGGATTCGGGACGCGATGCGAATGCTGCTATCAACAATGAAACGCTCATTGCAACCAGCCAGGAAAAAGTGGTCAAACTCTACGGAGCAGGTGGAGCACGCGGCTTAGAGAGTTATCAAAGCGGTATTATCATCGACAACTCCGGCCATATCTTAACCAGCTGGAGTACCGTGCTCGACGTTGCAAAAGTAAGGGTCGTTACGTTTGATGGCCGACGATTGGATGCAACCATGGTTGGAATGGATCCACAAAACGAACTAGCCATTCTTAAGGTCGACGATGGCGGCCTCGTTGGTTTTGATCTGTCGAAAGCCGTACCGGCTTCGCCCGGACAACGTGTCTTCGCCATTAGTAACTTGTTTGGAATCGCTGCTGGCAACGAGTCATGCAGCGCTCAAAAAGGGGTGATTATGGCCTCAACCTCTCTGACAACCCGACGTGGCAAAACCAAATCGCTTTATCAAGGTCGAGTTTATGTTCTAGATGCGATGACGAACAACCCAGGTGCGTCAGGTGGAGCTTTGATCGACCTACAAGGTCGATTGGTTGGAATTCTGGGAAAGGAGATTCGAGATGAGCAAGCTGGAATCTGGCTCAACTATGCATTGCCGATGGACGTTGTGAAATCGTCCGTAGATCGTATCCTGTCAGGAAACACTTCTGTTCAAGCGTCAGGGCTGAAATCCGTAGAGCAACCGCATCGAATCGGTGATCTCGGAATCACTTTGATCCCAGATGTTCTGACCAAAACACCGCCGTATGTAGACCAAGTTCGCGATGGCTCGATCGCAAGCCGGGCTGGCTTGCAAACAAACGACTTGATTCTTTTGTTGAACGACCAACGAGCTGACTCACGGAAGAGTCTTGAAAAGATGCTTGCAACCATCAATCGCGCCGATTCCTTTTATGTGCTCGTCCAACGCGGACAAGAATTGATTCGAATCCATGTTCGTCCATAGATCCAAAGACTTGCTGTGCATTGCAATGGGGAGCATTGCGATGATCTTGTGCGCCAAAGTTGAATCGCTCGGCGGTGATCCTCCGTTGGATGAACAAGAACAAAAAGCCTTTCAGGCGGCCGCAGATTTTTCTCAGGACTGCGTTGTTCAAGTGGAGACGTTTGGTGGCCAAGAGATTGTCAACAGACAATTCGTGGCTTCAGGGCCATCCACCGGAACGATACTTACCTCGGACGGCTGGATTGTTACCAGCATCTTTCAGTTTCGAGGTCAGCCAGCCTCCATCACGGTGGTTTTGCCCGACGAACAGCGGAAAGCTGCTAAGCTCGTAGCCCGCGATCATAGTCGCGAACTTGCGCTTTTGAAAATCGACACAGACAAACCGTTGAGAGCGGCAAAAGCAAGCGATAAATCGTCTTGGCTAGTTGGACAATGGGCCATTGCCCTCGGCAAGACCTTCGATTTCAAAGTCGCTAGCCGCAGCGTCGGCATATTGAGCGCTCAAGGCCGAATTTGGAACAAAGCAATACAAACCGATGCCAAAATATCTCCGCAAAACTACGGTGGACCATTGATAGATTTGCGAGGGAAAGTCATGGGAATCCTTGTTCCGATCAATCCTGGCATATCGACAGAGGGCGAGGTTGAACAGTGGTACGACTCGGGTGTCGGTTTTGCAGTACCTCTTTCAGATATTTTGGAACGATTGCCCAAGCTGCAACTTGGCGAAGATATTTACCCGGGCAAAGCTGGCTTCCGAACCCAAAGCCCGGATGAATTTGCAACTGATGTCATATTGAGTGGAGTCACCCCGGGCTCGCCTGCCGCCAAGTCTGGCATGCGGGCTGGCGACCGAATTGTTAGGGCTGGGCCTAGACGCGAGGGACTCCAAGTAGTCGCCATGCACTCCGAACTCAAGCATGTAATGGGAACATTGGACGCGGAGCAAAGCATGGTCTTTGAGGTCGAGCGCGAAGGAGCAATAAAGCAATTCGACGTAAAGCTAGTCAAGGAACTGCCCACCTATCGGGAGCCATTCTTGGGTGTGGTCTTGGATACGGCTAGTCCGCCATCGTCACCTCGAGTGATAGGCGTTCTACCCAATTCCCCTGCGGAGAAAGCTGGTATTGTAGTGGGCGATTCCATTGCCGGCATTGGTGAGTGGACAATGGATGAGAAGTCGCCCCTTGACACTCGACTTGCCTTCCTCGATTTCCGAGAACCGATCGCGTTGAAACTGGAAAAAGACGGTACCACGAGAAGTGCCGAAGTTACATTCGAGACTCATCCGGAACGCGACTTTGAATGGCCGGTCATCAAAGTGACCGTACCAGAAGACGCGGCGGAACCCAAAGGCGCTAGAGGGACCGTTCAATTGCCCTTAGGCGATGTCAAGAACAAGGCTTTTGCAATCGTCCCCTCGAACTATTCGGATACGATTCCGCACGGCCTGTTAGTCGTCTTTGCTGAAGCCGGCGTTCAAGATCAAAAGCAGTGGGCCGACGCTTGGGAGCTCTTTGCAAGGGACAATCGATGGATCATTGTCGTGACTCAATCGGCGGACGAAAAAGCGTGGTCGCTAGACGAGATCGAAATTGGAGTCCGACTTCGTTCGTATGTTTCGACAAACTACACCATCGATCGGAGACGCATTTGTGTGGGCGGGATTTCGTCCGGCATGTTGCCGGGCTTCATTACGGGGCTCCAAGGGGCAGAAACCTATCGAGGTATTTGGCTTTGCAATGCCAAGATTCCAGCTCGTGCTCGCGTGCCAGCAACGGAGCCGCTTAAATCGATCAATTTCTTTATCAATGGAACTGACCCTACACTGAACAACTTTGTTGAGCAGTCCCAGAAAATCGGCTATAGCGTAGCCTACCACCCCGAAGAAATGACAGCGGCCAAGATGCAGGATTCCCAAGTCCTAGGCAAACTGCAACGTTGGCTCAGGTTGCTGGAGGCTTACTGATGGCGGCCAAATCCGCGGGCTCGAATCAAAAATCAAAGCCACAACGGCGGGTTCCACAGAACGAAATGGCCAATGTACGTTGGCTAGTACTGATTGCCTCTCTCGGACTCATGTTGTTCGCGGTCGTGTTGCGTCTCCAGCCGTCCCTGTTGTCCAAAGACACAGGTTTGGCATCGGACACTTTCGGAAAAGTCGGCATCGTTCTGATGTGCGCTTGGCTCGCCTGGCCAGCGATTGAGATGCTTTGGCGAGCGCCGAGCGGCATGAGTCTCTTCATCGCAATACTATTTGCTGCCGGGCTTTTTATTTATAGACCGAAAACACTTTACGTCACCGGCCCATTCTTAGCGGTCGCGGCCGTTTTAGCTTTCTTGGTTGGATGGATCAGCCGCCGGCGGTAGCGATATGCTGATTAATAATGGACGCTAGCAGCGTCCTCCACGTGGCTGACGCTGCCAGTGTCCGCATCCCGCTAACTAACTCTCAATGACGATTAGTCTGTTTCATTTACCCTGAGTTGAACGGTAATCTCGCTTGCTTTCGTCCAGTAACCTTTCGCAACAAGGTGAACTCGCAGGATGGAGTCGATAGCGGAATACTCTATGGGAGGTTCAATTGCATTCTCACATATTGCTTGGCAGAGTGTATTCCATTGATGGGGGCTACATGAACCCTTTATCTCGATGTATTCAATCCCGCCTTGGCGATCGTAAACCATGCCATCCATCTGGCAAGCTCGGGCGGATTGGTGATCAACCCATACAAAAGAGCCGTCCATTTCAAAGATCAGTCCAGGTATGTTTGCCAATATCGCTGAGAGATTCTCGAAGGTCTGCGGTAGGTGTTTGCCTGGAACGGGATGAATTTGAACAAAAATCTGCATGCGGTTCTCACTGGATTGAGTGCCCCTGAAAAGCAGGAGCTCCAAAAGCATAGCGGATCGTCTACAATCACCAAGCTATCAGCAGGTTCGTCGCCTCTTTTAATGCCATTTGCAACTCCGTTTTTGGCTTGCCCTAGTTGAAGGCCCTTCGAAAACCATGAGTACTGTTTCGATTCAGG
>JANLUJ010000810.1:0-7926 GCA_031363425.1 Pirellula sp. | reverse complement strand
TACCTTGCGGCGGGATCGATGGGTTAGATGGCAGGTTGGTCGATGCAATACAGCAAAGTCTCGCATGCGTACGAGGCAAACCGTCATTGGTTTCGCCAACGCATTGCAGCGCTGTGCATTGCCATTTGCGTCTCCATGTTGAGCGTGGGTTGCGCGACTCAAAAGTACGTGCAGATTAGACAAAACCCTTTCAATCCGCTTACTGAATCGTTAAGCCTTCTATCTCGCACAGGGCCACAGATCACGGCTCGTACTACAACCTTGCTGCGCCATTACGCGCTCCTTGAAGCATATAAGAACGATCCAGACGATTGCCTAGTTCAGCTACAGGAACTTGCAATGGATGAAAAGGGAGCGGAAAAGATATATGCCATTTCCGAACTGGCGTATACTATCGGCAAACAGGCAGAACGAGCCCACCGCGAAGGGCAAGCTTTGGACATGTATACGGTATCTGTCAGCAACGCATACCTATACCTCTTTTGTCCCGAACTAGACACTTCCCGCAATCCCTATGACCCGCAGTTTCGCGGAGCATGCGATCTCTACAATGCGGCCCTTGAGTCCACTTTGAGAATGGTTAGCAGCCAGGGAAATTTGAAGCCGGGCAATAGCTATCGGATTACAACTTCAAAGAAAGACTACGATGTGCAGGTTGTGTCGCGAGGCAAATGGCATGATACCGATTTCGAAGGTCTAAAATTCTGTAGCGATTTTCAAGTCAATGGGCTTCAGACGGCCAACGTCAGTTACGGCGTCGGTGTGCCAATGATCGCGGTTCGGAAATCTCACGCGAACGAAAGCCCCCTTGAGCGGTTTTATCCAGAGGGACTCTCCTTTCCAATAACTGCACTGTTGCGAGTTACTTCACCGACCGTTTATGCATCGAGAGACTCACAGCACCGTCACCCATGTGTTTTGGAGTTGCACGATCCCTTGGACTCCACCGATATTGACTTGAATGCTCGCAAAGTCCCACTGCAGTCCGATTTGAGCACCCCGCTGGCTTACTTTTTGGATAACCCAAAATTTCGCGAGCAGACGAACAGCACTTTGGGACTGCGTGATCCGCACAAAACAGAAAAACTGCGCGGCGTTTATATGCTGGAACCCTACGATCCGAATCGTATCCCCGTGGTCATGGTACATGGCCTTTGGTCCAGTCCTCTCACATGGATGCCGATGTTCAATGACTTGCGTTCGTTTCAGGAACTCCGTCGCAACTACCAATTCTGGTTCTATCAATATCCGACAGGCCAACCGTTTTGGATAAGCGCTACACAAATGCGAAGCGATCTCTTTGAGTTGAGACGGACTCTTGACCCCAGCGCAAGCGACCCCGTTTTGGATCAAATGGTGTTGGTTGGGCACAGCATGGGTGGACTGGTATCACGCATGCAAACGATTGAGAGCGGCGAAGAATTTTGGCGAATTCTCAGCGACGAACCATTTGAGAAAGTCAAAGGAGACGAAGTGGAGCGACAACGACTGGCGGCGGCACTCTTCTTTCATCCCAATAGTGCTATCAAGCGGGTTGTTACCATCGGTACGCCGCACCGAGGAAGCAAGTATTCGAATGACTACACGCGTTGGGTGGGCCGAAAGCTGATCAGGCTGCCAAGCAGCATCACCGACATCGGCAATTCACTTATTCGCCAAAATCCAAACCTCTTTCGCAATACCGAGCTTGTAACCACCACGACTAGCATCGATTCGCTTAGTCCAGAATCCCCGATCTTTCCGACGATGCTTCGAGCCAGAAGGGCGCCTTGGGTGAAGTATCACAACATCGTTGGAGTCGTCCATAAATCCAATTGGTTCGGCGGGGAAGCAGAGTTGAGCGATGGAATCGTCGAGGTCGAAAGCGCCCATATGGATGATGTCGCCAGCGAAATCTTGGTCGAATCTAAACACCAAGATATTCATAGTAAGCCAAGGGCAATTCTAGAAGTACGCGGAATACTCGTCGAACACCTCAGAGAGGTTTGCACACAGCCCGCGCTAGCAAGAATATTGGATGTGCCAAATCTATGGTACCAAGTAAAAAGCAGTTCGACACTTTCCGGTGAAGGATTAAGCGACGAATCGCTGGCTACAGTGTATAGTGATGGACGGCAACCCTATCGGACAAATCAGGTTATGTTGCCCAACAATCTATTCTCGAGCGAACAGCAGGCGGTCGTGCCGGCGGTCACGTTTGCACCGTTGCCTTTCCCGGCCAAATCCGCGAGTAAAATAGCCTTACCACCGATTTACAGTGTGAAACGATAGAAGATTTTCGCCATGCTCCTGTTGCGAAAATATGTACAACGACTCCTCATCGCACTGGTTCGCTTCTATCAACGCGCAATTAGTCCACTGCTTGGCAGCAACTGTCGTTTTTCTCCGACATGCTCTCAGTACACAATTGAAGCCGTAGAAAAGTACGGTGCGATTCGCGGTCTGTGGAAAGGAGTCAAACGGATCGCTCGTTGCCATCCGTTCTCCAAAGGGGGTTTTGACCCGCCCTAGTACGCCCTCTGGAACCAACGCACGCAATTGCCTTCGATTCCGGTGGTTTCACCATTGCACCAGCTTGCATGTCTTTAATCTTGGAACTTATTTGGCGGAGCCGGCCGACCAAAATAATATCCTTGCGCCATTGTAAAGCCGAGTTCTTGGCAGACCTTTGCCTCTGCTTCGTTCTCAATTCCTTCCGCCAGCGGCACTACCCCCAAGTCCAGAACGATGCGCACCAACGAGCCGAGTACTTTAATTCGCTCCGGTGGCGCTTTATCGATGTCGCGTATCAGCCCCATATCAAATTTGAGAACATCCGGAGCTGCGTTGCAGAGCTCCGCTAATCTATTTTGGCCAGCCCCAAAGTCATCGTAAGCGATCTGAATATCAAGGTCACGCAACTGTTTCTTTAATTCGTACATCTCCTCGGCACTGGTGATGGCCGACTCGTGAATCTCTAATGTTACGGGCAGCTCTGCAGTCATACTTCGCACTTGAGCCATCGACTCAAGTAGGCCTGGTTTCCCCAACTCAAGCGGATGAGTATTGACATAAATTCGCGACGATCCCGGCAGCGTCATGCCTTCGCGAATTCCTTCCCATCTCAACATTTGACTTAATTCAACTTCCAAATTGAGCTTTGAAGCAGCACCAAACAGGGCGGCGCTTGACTCGAGACCAAACATGCGACTTCTCGCCAAAACCTCATACCCGAGAACGCTTGCTCCATCCATGGTCACTATCGGTTGAAAAAAAGGGGTAACCAGTCTCTTCTCCATCAGCCTATCGAACTGCACTAGGGCTAACGCCTGGTCACACACATCCTCGGCAAGGGTATTGGATGCAGTAGCGTGATCGTCACAGCGAATTCGAAAAGCCATATCAGCGAACTGTACCAAGTCGTCGGCTTTCAGCGATACCATATCCGTGATTCGTCTGCCATTTACATAGGTGCCGTTTGTGCTCATTCTGTCGATCAGCACAAGATGGCCATCTCGGCTGGTCAAGTCCGCGTGATGGCTGGATACCGTCTTGGAGGGCAATTGAAGACTACAGCCGGCTTTCCGTCCAATGGAAAAAGGGACAGGGTGTACGACGGTGAGGGCGTTGGAGATTTGATTTCCAACCGATGCAAGAATCCAAACGGTTTTTGTTTCCGAAGAGTTGCCTCGACGGGCACCGGTTGAAATCGGCTTATGTAGGAGAGGAAGGTCGCTAATCATTGGCTTAGCCATGTGGGTGTTGATCGAATCGGATTTGACGATTGGTCCGGGAAACTTCTACAGCGCGAGACTAACCCTAACTGGTTAATGTAGGTCACAAAATGCGAACGATGAGAGAAATACTTGATTTGTCGCCACGATTTTCTTTTCTAAGCTCCAACTTTCAATTTGCATTCAATCCCAACAACATAAACGTGCCGATGACACGCGGAGTCTTTCAAGTGTCGTCTATGATTTTGACGATTCTGCGGACCATTCCGATTCATTCGTTTGCGCTGCGACTAGGGGTCTTTCATGCAATCACTATTTGGGATACGAGATACTTCAGCGGTCACTGGCCCGGAATTGCCCGCAGCCTTAAACGACGATGCATTCTGGCCCTATGAGCCAAAGACGCTAGAAGAGTGCGGACTCTCCGAGATGGCAGTCGAGTCGTTGGTCCTTCAAACCTTCCAGTCCGTTGGAACAGTTACGGGCCGCGGAATGACCGATCGCGTCCGACTGCCCTTTAGAATATTGGAACAACAGCTTGCTCAACTGCGAGTACGCCAACTGATTGTGCACGCTCGGCCAGCACCTCTCAACGACTTCTATTACAGTTTGACTGAAAACGGACAAAAGAGAGCACAGAGTTATCAGAAAGCATGCTCTTACACCGGCCCAGCACCTGTTCCGCTGATGGACTACGTTCTCAGCGTCGAGGCTCAGGCAAGCAATTTCGAGCCCATCACTTGCAATGAACTCAAAGCAGCTTTGGATGGCGTCACCTACGAACCCTCGTGGCTTGATTTCTTGGGCCCCGCAATTAATAGCAACTCGGGAATATTTCTATATGGCCCTCCCGGAAACGGAAAGACAACTTTGGCTCGCTGCCTGGCAAACTGCCGTGGCCAAGAGATCTGGATTCCCCACGCAATCATGGAAGACGGGATGATTATCAAACTTTTCGATGCCTCCTACCACATTGCGTCCAACACCCCGACCTCGAACGCAGGCATCATCGCAAACCAAGAACATGATCGTCGATGGCTCCGAATACGACGCCCTACTGTAGTCGTTGGCGGCGAACTGACTCTGGACAATTTGGAAATCCGACACGACCCACGAAGCAATACTTGCGAGGCTCCGCTACAAATGAAGAGCAATTGCGGATGCTTGCTAATTGATGACTTCGGCCGGCAACGGGTTGCACCCGCTGAACTATTGAACCGATGGATCATTCCGTTGGAGAGCAGGCACGATTTCTTGAATCTGCCAACAGGAAAAAAGTTCTGCGTGCCTTTTGAACAGACCATCTTATTTTCAACCAATCTGCAACCCGAAGAGTTGGTTGACGAAGCGTTCCTGCGACGCGTCCCGTTTAAGATCAATATCGGCGATCCAACCGTCGAGGAGTTCATGGATCTGTTCAAGCGAGCTTGTGAGAGTAGCGATGTTCCATGGCGTCCCGATTCTGTTGAGAAACTCATCATTAAACATTATCGAAATCTTGGTCGACCTCTTCGTCGTTGCCATCCCCGCGACTTACTGCACCAAGTCAGTTGCCTTTGCGCCTACAGAGGGGAACGTGTTGAACTCAGGCCGGAGTTCTTGGACCTTGCCTGCACTAACTACTTTGGAAACCAACCGATCATGCAGTCGTCCGCTGCAATGGTTGCAAAACCTGTAGGGTGGGACGTACCCAATCAGAATGGCCAGAGTGTCACCGCGCCAAAGTTGATTCGACCCGCGCCAAACTCTTTGACGTCTCAAAACAGTCCTCCGACAAATAGCCAGCCCTTGCGAAGCCAGGCGTTGAATAGTCAACCCATTCGGAGTCAACCGATGAATAGTCAGCCGATGAATAGCCAGCCGATGAATAGTCAGCCGATGAATAGTCAACCGATGAATAGTCAACCTTGGCGCACTGAGGTCATTCGCGATCAAGCTTCGTCGAGCGGCCTACTTACTCCTCCGAGTCAGTCCGAAGTATTGTCCATCCCAAACGCCAATGAAAGGAAGCAGGTTCCACGCCCGACTCGGGCACCAGAGTCGGCTGATTTAATGGGCCTCAGTCAACCTGCGAGCGAACTAGTTTAAGGGACCGTCCTATGGCAGTAACAGCATCGAGTATTCAAGCAGGTTTTGAACCGATTCCTGGCTACGTCCTGCGCAGTAAACTTGGCGTTGGCGGGTACGGCGAAGTTTGGCTGGCCGACGCGCCAGGCGGCTTAAAAAAGGCGATCAAGTTCGTTCATGGAAGTATCGACGGCAATAGAGCCGGTAGCGAACTGAAATCTCTACAACGTGTCCGGCAAGTCAATCATCCATTTATACTCTCGTTAGAGCGAATCGAAGTTATCGATGGACAACTCATCATCGTTACAGAATTGGCACAGGGGTCACTCCATGATCGCTACATAGAGTTCCGGCAAAAGGGATTTGTTGGAATCGTGAGAGAGCGATTGATAGGCTACATGCGCGACACCGCAGATGGTCTCGACTTTTTGTGCCAACAACATGATCTTCAACATCTAGATGTCAAACCGGCTAACTTGCTCCTCGTTGCAGACCGGGTCAAGGTTGCCGACTTCGGCCTTATTAAAGATATACAATCGAATAGCTTGTCCGTTATGGGAGGCCTGACGCCAACCTACGCAGCTCCCGAGATGTTCGATGGACGACCCGGCCGCTTTAGCGATCAGTATTCCCTGGCGATTGTGTATCAAGAGCTCTTAACAGGAACCCTACCCTTCCGAGGACGAACAACGGCACAACTCGCCAACGAACACTTGCATAAGGCGCCCAACCTTGAAGCGGTGCCATTGCTGGAACGTCCAATTCTTAGCAAGGCTCTCGGAAAAAAACCACAATCCCGATTCAACGACTGCCGCGAATTTATCAATGCTCTGGAACGCGTCCATTCCCAATCCAACGTACTGGAAAAAGGGGAACGAATCGAGAGTAGCCAAAGCAACAAACGGTCGCCTAAGGCCCTCCCAAGTTCAAGCAATTCCAAAAGGCCCATTTCGCCAAAGTACAGCCCATCTCAGCGGCCACGCAGACACCCCGAAAAATCGGAAGGCTTGAGCACCGAGAGTGAGATCCATCCCGTCGTTCAAAGCCGAAATATTGATATCCTGCCTATGCTACTGGATTGTCCGGAGAACTCCGATTCTTCGTCTGGCACAACTCGGGGAATTGATGAAACACAAAAAAAGTCACTTGTTATTGGTCTTGGAGGTACAGGTGCACAGTCCCTCCTAAAATTGCGAAAGAAAATTCTTGATACGAGTCCCAACCAACTCAATTGCGAGCAATTGAGTTTTCTATTGATTGACTCGGACCAAAAGTCCATCGAATCGGCTCTTGATCCCGATCTAAAGGAACGTTTGCCATACCATGCGACAGTGATGATCCCGTTGAAGCCTCCCCAGTACTACAGGCAGAGTTCGAAAGGCGATTTCCGTCAGCTCAGCCGGCGATGGGTATACAACATTCCGAGATCGTTGAAAACGGAGGGTGTTCGCCCTCTTGGAATGCTCGCGTTTTTGGACAATGCACTGACCGTCTTTGAAACATTGCAAGAAACGCTACTTGAAGTCGCAAAGAGCAACGGCGATGACCAATACGTTGAACGGATTGGAGTTCAAATTGTTGCGTCAGCTCATGGAGGGACAGGTGGTGCGATTGCCGCTGAAATCGGGTTCCTAGTTCGACAACTTGCAGCCGAATTTGAATTGACCGTTGACATCGAATTGGTACTCACTTGCTCCACGCCAAACGGGATCGCGTCGACCGATCTTACAACGGCTTCTGCACTTGCCTGTTTGATGGAAATCAATCATTACTTTCAAACAGAGGGACTTCATCCCCATATCGATAGAATAGCTGAATCGCGAGCAATCAATCAGCCTCCATTCGATAATGTCACACTCATTTACGGGGGCCAATGCGGTAATAGTCGCGATTGGGCGACAACATCCATTCAAGCAGCAGAATACTTATGGGCCTGTATTGAAACGGACCTGGGTATACGAATCGCTAGAACGCGAGAGGAAGCCAATGCCACGGACAAAGTTGATACGGATCAGGAGTGGACAAGTTGGCTCAGTACTGTCAATTCGCGGCACCTGGAAATCACGTCCAAAATTGAACCGATCGAGGCTGCAAGTCGAATGTGCTTGCGAGCCGGTTTGAGTTGGTTAACTGCATTGAATAATGC
>JANLUJ010000805.1:0-2788 GCA_031363425.1 Pirellula sp. | reverse complement strand
TATGCCTTTCCTGCCAGGCGATTCGCTTTTGTTTGCCGTTGGAGCGATCTGTGCGAGCGACAACTCAGCCCTCAGCCTAATAGTAATGATTCCGTTGCTGATATTGGCTGCTGTGACAGGTGATGCCGTTAACTATTGGATCGGCGCAAAAATTGGGCCGAAGGTTTTTCATAGCGAATCATCCCGGTGGTTGAATAAAAAGCACCTGGATCAGGCGCAGGTGTTTTACGAAAAGTATGGCTCAAAGACCATCATCATTGCGAGATTCGTTCCGATCGTACGAACCTTTGCACCATTTGTTGCTGGAATTGGGAAAATGCATTTTGGCCGTTTTTGGCTTTACAACGTTGTTGGAGGTGCAATTTGGGTTTCGTTGTTTTTGGTGACGGGATACTTTTTTGGAAATATTGAAATCGTCAAAAAGAACTTTTTCCTGGTAACGATTGGGATCGTGGCAGTGAGTGTAATTCCAATTGCCCTGGAGTGGCTAAAGCGACCGACAAGGTCGATGGTTGCAAAATAATAGCACTTTGCACCTATTGCACTTCTGGCTGGCTTTTTCTATTGCATTGACCTTGAAACCGCCACGAAACGCGGCATTTACAGAAACAAAGCGACTTTCATCGTTTGACACGTCGGCGGTGGCCAATAGAATGAGGGGGAGGTAGAGAGTACCTTCGTTCGAACAAACCCACTCCCTTCGTTTATTGGAACCTACCTATGTTCGGCCTTGGCACTACAGAACTGCTGATTTTTTTGGTTGTCGCGATGTTGCTCTTTGGGAGCGCTAGACTTCCATCTTTGATGAGGAATCTCGGGCGGAGTGCAACCGAGTTCAAGAAGGGCATGCGGGATGAGGATGCGGATCCGACTACTGATCCATCAACCAAGGATTGATGATATTGGTTTAGTGATTCGTCCAGTAAAATAGTTCTCGCATTGCAGGCAGGCATAAGCGGTATGTTTGGTAATTTGGGCGGTTTTGAAATGGTGTTGTTTGGGATTGTTGCGCTAATGCTATTTGGTGCAAAGCTTCCCGAGGTGGCTAGAAATCTGGGTGGAACCTATCGTGGCTTGAAGCGCAGCGTGGACGAGTTTAAACGTGAGTTTCAAGCGGTTGAGACCTACGAGCCAAAGTCCTTTCGAATTGAAAAGCAGGATGAACCGGAGGTCTCAGTGTCAACCGCTCCAAAGTTCTCCCCCCCACCGGATGAACCGGAAGTCTCAGAGTCAACCGCTCCAATGTTCTCCAGTCCACCGGATAAAAGCGAATAGTCACTTTCATTAGTTCTCGCTCTTCTCGCCAGTCCTCAGCCAGACTAACTCCTGTACGGCTCGTTATGTAGGTCCGGCTGTCCTCAGCCAGACTCGACCTTTCAATCTAGGCAATCTGAAGCAACTTGAGCAATTAGTTAGCATTCGTTTGGAATTTTGGCGATTCGATTCTTGGTTTGCCGCCATTCGGGGTTGCAACAATCCCTCGACCAACTGAGAATCTCGGGAGCGTTGCAAACTGGACCTCGCTGAATGAGGCTTCAAGGCCATTTGCATGGAGATGGATACTTGATGGTTACGAACGACCCGCTTTCTTTTGAGCAACTCAATATTGGCGATAAATGGACCAGTGTAGACCGTACGGTTGTCGCTGCGGACTTGCAATCCTTTGCGGATTTAACCGGCGACCACGATCCATTGCATACGGATCCTCAGTTCGCTGCCAATGGTCCATTTGGAAAACCCATTGCTCACGGCTTGCTTGGGCTGTCCATCTTAGCTGGACTGAGTTCAAACGCCCCAGCGGTCTTGACGGCAGCGCTCGTTGATATTCGCAGTTGGAGCTTCTCGAAACCTGTGTTTGTTGGAGACGTGGTTCGAGCTGTGACTGAAATCATCGATTTGAAGCCAAGGGGGCGACGGCATGGAGAGGTTCATTGGTATCGGCAGCTTTTCAATCAAAAAAGTGAAAAAGTGCAAGATGGCATATTGGTTACTTTGGTTTCGCGACGAGTACCATTGCCCAACAAAAAATCCATTCAAATGCCAAGTCGAGTTTCTGAGTCCAGCAATCCAACAACGGTCGAGGAGTCTGTTGCAACTTTCTAGTTAGTTGAACCACTACAGTACCTAACTTCGACTATGATTGGACTAGTTCTCATCTCAACGAAAGCAACATCGCAACATGCAACATCTGGACCATCTTAAAAATCTCGTGATTATGGCGTCTGCCGATGGTAACTTGTCAGAGCGCGAAATTGCGTTGTTGGTAGATCGATGCGGGGAAATGGGACTCGACGAAGCTGATTTGGGCAAAGCCGTGGCTTACGCCTTGAGTGATGAGGCTTCGCTCAAGTTACCGACCGAGAAAAAAGAGCAGATCGCGATGCTCTCGGACTTGGTACGGATTATGGCTGCAGACGGAAAACTTAGCGAAGTTGAAAAAAGACTTTTCGCCCTCGCG
Source organism: Pirellula sp. (assembly GCA_031363425.1). Taxonomy (GTDB): domain Bacteria; phylum Planctomycetota; class Planctomycetia; order Pirellulales; family Pirellulaceae; genus JBKCUI01. Next base: position 330 of record JANLUJ010000805.1, on the reverse strand, counting down.
GCGGCCAAAATGGGAATCGAAAAGTTGGAACTAGATGACTTAATCGACAAGCTCGTCGGAAAGATTAGCAAGTAGAATCGCGTAAATCAGGTCATCGATTCCAAAGACAGAATTTTTCGAGTTGTTTTTTGGCTCTGTCGTAGATTTTTCAAAACCAAAAGGAGAGCGTCGCAAAAGCCGCCAAAGCGATAAACATCACTGCGGTTGAATTCGACTTGGTGCACAAACTAGGTGCCAGGCACCTATTGACTTGGAGCCGGCTGCTTGGTACCCTGCTTTGAAAAGGAGATCTCCTATGCCTAGATTGCCACGAGCTGAACAGTTTGATCC
>JANLUJ010000798.1:0-4402 GCA_031363425.1 Pirellula sp. | reverse complement strand
AATCTTCGTGGATTGCTATGACGCTTGTGTCGCCGGCAACCAGGTACGAATCGACGAATTGCAAATAGCCATCAATGCATTGCAACAGATTTATGAGGTAGGCAAATACGCTTCGAAATACATTAAGGCGACCAAGTGCTGTTTGTCTTTGTTAGGGATTTGCGATGATTTCATGGCCGAGCCGTTTGATCGCTTTCGTGCACCGGAACGAGAACGAGTGCGTGTGATCTTGGAGTCATTGAAGTGAAAGGTTTACTTTGGCGAACGGTAGAATGGCCGCACTCACTTTGTGAGCGGCAAGGCGCTAGCCACCGGTGTAACGAGGCAACTACACTGTAGTCTGAGACACCCGCGGCTTGCGCCCAGCGGCTCACATGTGATAAAGTGCGTGTGCGGCTAATTGTTAGTTTCACTAAGAGACTTGTGCCGACGAGCTTATTATCTATCATTCCTTCGGAATAAAAAGTGCATCTCACATGTTGCTTCCAAGCTGGCTAACTATCATTGCCTTTGCCTGCATCGCCAGTGCTGATGAGCTTGAACCGCTTAGGTACAACCATCCAGGTTTAGTTGTCGATTTGGGAGTTGGGCTATGGGCTTGGCCCATTCCCTGCGATGCGGATGATGATGGGGACTTCGATTTGATTGTGTCGTGTCCTGACAAACCCTCGAATGGCGTTTGGCTATTTGAGAACACAACCGGCGACACATCCAAGGATAAAATGCCTGTATTCAAGCCGGGGCGATGGCTCAGTAAGACGGTGCACTACGTGATGCCTAGTTATGTCGATGGCTCGATGCGAGTACTTTCTCCTGGAGTTGAGTACGTTGACTTCACTAAGAGTGGAATTCGTGAAAAGCGGCTGCTACCGATCGAGGCAAAGTTTCACAAACCGTTGGGCAATCAAACCAAAGGACCCAAGGTACGGCACAACCAATGGCGGTACGTGGACTACGATGGAGATGGCTGCTTGGACTTGATTGTCGGCATTGAGGATTGGAGCGACTACGGATGGGACGACGCGTGGGATATCCAAGGCCAATGGCAAAATGGTCCGTTGCATGGTTGGATCTATTTTTTTCGGAATCGGGGCACGACAGACTCACCTGATTATGCTGAGCCAGTCTTTGTCGAAGCAAGCGGCAATCGCATGGAAGTCTATGGTTGTCCGTCACCGAACTTCGGAGACTTCGATGGCGATGGCGATCTCGATCTGATTTGTGGAGAGTTTTTGGATTCATTCACGTACTTTGAAAATACGGGCTCCAGAACTTCGCCGAACTATTCCGCGGGTCAAAAGATCAAAACAGCTCAGGGCAAGCAACTGACGATGGAATTGCAAATGATTGTTCCGGTTGCGTTTGATTGGGATCGAGATGGAGACCTCGATCTGATTGTTGGAGATGAAGATGGCCGTGTGGCAATCGTCGAAAACGTTGCCGAGATCGGTACTGCCACCAAAGTTCCGACATTTGCTCCCCCACGTTATTTCCAGCAGGAGGCTGACACGCTAAAGTGCGGAGCTTTGGCAACGCCCGTCGGGTTCGATTGGGATGGTGACGGTGACATCGATATTTTGAGCGGCAACACGGCTGGTTTCATCGAGTTTTTCGAAAACATGAGCGGCCCGAAGGTCGCGAGTCCGAAATGGAATAGGCCCGTTGCCATCCAAGTCAATAACGAGAATTTCCGAATAATGGCTTGCTCAAATGGTAGCATCCAAGGCCCGGCCGAGGCCAAGTGGGGATATACCACATTGAGTGTTGCTGACTGGGATGGCGATGGACTACCGGACATCATTTTGAATTCGATACTTGGTAGGGTGGTTTGGCTAAGAAATATTGGCACCATTGGTTCGCCACGTATGGAGTCGCCACAGAGCGTCGACGTTGTGTGGCCTAGCGAGCAGCCCCGATTGGCGTGGGGCTGGCTTCAACCTGCTGGCGCAGGGCTCTTAACCCAGTGGCGAACAACTCCGGTCGTTTTTGACTTCAACGCTGACGGATTGATGGACATTGCGATGTTGGATCAAGAAGGCTATTTGGCATTCTTTGAACGAGTTCGCAAAGATGGCAAGCTGATTCTGGAAGCGCCGCGCCGATCGTTCGTCGATGAGCAGGGACGACCAATTCAGCTCAACGCTGGGGCGGGCGGCAAAAGCGGTCGGCGAAAATTATGCGTCACCGATTGGGATGGGGACGGTAAATTTGATTTTCTTTTGAATTCGAGCAACGCAGACTTTTTGAAGCAAGTTGATTCTCGAAATGGAACTTGGACAATGAAAAATGTCGGAACGTTAGCCAACAAGAATATTGAAGGGCACGATGTCAGTCCTGCGGTTGTAGACTTCGATGGCGATGGAGTTCCAGATTTTCTGGGAGGTGCCGAAGACGGTCGGTTGTATTTTATGAAGAGTCCTAGGACTCATTGAAACCGATTCGTTTCTTAGTTGGCGAGCAGACCCATGCTAGGCAGCATGTTCGGCTGCGATTGCGGGGAATCGAATACTGAATGCGGTGCCTTTGCCGACTGTGCTTTCGACACGTAGGCGGGCGTTGTGTTGATCCACGATTTCTTTGCAGGCTGACAAGCCTAGGCCGGTGCCCCCTTTGCCGCTGCTATCGGGGCCGCTTTTGGTTGTAAAGAATGGCTCAAAAATTTTTGGTAGATTCTCGGGGGCAATACCCTGGCCGGAGTCGCGTACGGTAAGGACGACCGAATTCGTTTTCTTTTCAAAAGCGATGCGTATTTGGATCGTACCAATCTCACCGATTGCCTGTCGAGCATTCGTCAATAGATTGAGCATCAATCGTTGGATCTGGTTGCCAGCTGCCATCACACTGGGTACTTCATCGAACTGGGTTTCGACGGCGACGCGGTACTTTTGCATTTCACGTTCGAGAAGTACCAGAGTATCTTGGATCAGAGGAACAAGGTTGGTCGGCTCCATGTCTCCGCTTCGGTTGCGGGCTAAACCTAAGACCGTATTGGTGATTTTTGCACCGCGATTGGCGGCATCAAGGATGCGAGTAAAGGCTTTTTCGCGACTTGGTTCGTCTTTGTTACGAAGCCCCATTTTGGCGTAGTTCAAGATGGTCATCAGCAGGTTATTGAATTCGTGCGTTGTCGTGCTGGTGAGTTCCCCGACAGCCGCAAGCCGCTCCACCTGCGCCAATCGCAACTGCAATTGTGCAATGGTGTTGTCAGCCGGCAAAGCTTCTGGAGGGGAGAATTGGGAACCGGAGGAGCGGATCTTGGAAAAGTCGGTGGAAATATTTTCCGGCATGGGTGGCATTCAGTTGATATGGCGTTCGAAAGGGTCAGACGCTACCGTGCAGAGAGGCTATCGAGTACGTATTTCGCAACCGCTCGGACCTTATGAGTACACGATTCATGGCTGGAAAATCAAGCCGGATACGATGTGGGGAATCATGCTTCAAACGCTCGATCGGCTCGAAAAACTATTGGAAATAGCGTCAAACGAAGGGATCGCCGTACGGTGCGAGTGGCTAGGCGGAGTTCGCGGCGGCCTTGTTCGGATCGGAAGAATCCCGATATTGTTTGTTGACGAGTCGTTGTCCGTCCCAGAGCAGTTTGAGCAGTCCAAGAACGCGCTTAGTCAGCTAGACTGGAGTGAATCCGATTGGTGGGAGGAAATGAGTCAGCTTTTGGATATGCGAATGACGTAAACCGAAAGAAAAAAGGCTGTTGGGCTAGGCAATTTGCGGCGGAAACGTTATCTAAAGAGCCCCAAAAAGCTCTCAGACCGTTTCCACTATTTACCATTTCAAAGAAATTTCGAAAGTCTTTGTTCGAGGAACAATCGAAAATGCAAGTTAGCGAAGATGTTTTTTCCAAGGTCCAAACCGCTTTGATTGACGCCTTGGGTGTCGACGATGATGAAGTTACTCCGGATGCGACCATGGTTGGTGACCTAGGGGCTGAATCCATCGACTTTCTCGATATCGTATTCAAACTCGAAAAAAGCTTCGGCATAAAAGTAGCTACCGAAGACCTTTTTCCGAAGGATATATTGACGGAAAGCACTTATGTGCAAGACGGAAAAGTGACCCCCACGGGGATTGCGGAATTGAAAAAGCGAATGCCATGGGCCGATCTGAGCAAGTTTGAAAAGAATCCGCGCGTGCAAGACTTTGGCGACTTGCTGACGGTCAGCGACTTGTGCCGTTACGTCGAGTCCAAGATCGCTTAGCGCGTCTGAGAATACAAATGCGTTGGTTTTGGATTGATCGGTTTATTGAGTTCGTTCGAGATACGCGCGCGACTACAATCAAGAACGTTTCTTTTGGCGAAGAGCCGATCGATGACTATTTGCCAGGCCATCCTCATTATCCCCATTCTCTCATCATCGAGGGAATGGCGCAAACGGGCGGTTTGTTG
>JANLUJ010000523.1:0-6322 GCA_031363425.1 Pirellula sp. | reverse complement strand
CCCGCCTGCCGCGAGTTGACAATCTTGTCGGTTTAACCTTTGTTGGCAACGACCGGCTGCTACAAAGCGGAGATCTGCTCACTCTGGCATTGTGGGATATTGGAAAATCGCCTCCGCAAAAGATTTTGGATTTCAAGGGAGGTTGGCCCAACGTATCTCATAGCGGAAGACTAATTGCGGTTAGCGATACGAAAACGATTTCCGTGATTCAAGCGGATGACGGCTCGGTCGTTGGTCGATTGGATGCAGCCCCCATTTCGCGTTACCCCATGGTAGCACTGCATCCAACGCATCCCTATGTACTGCTGTATAGTTACCAGCATCCGGGCGTCGAACTACGCAATTGGGAAACGGGAGAAGTCCTACAGCGATTCGAACCGGACTTACATGACAGTGGCTTCTTTGGTGCGGATTGGTCTCCGGATGGTCAGCGGCTGGTCTTGATGAGTGGACACGGTCAAGCCTTGTATTGGTTCCGTTTTTCACCGGAGACTGCCGAATGGACGGTGGAACGAACCCAACGACCAGCACCTGATCGTGGCGGCGGCGGGGCCAAAGTAAACTTCAATCATCTGGGCGATCGTCTATTGGTCAAAGGCTGGAGTGATCGCGTTGGCCTCATAGACGCAAATCATGGCATCTCGCTGCAAACTGCGGATCGAGCATTTAGTTCTTTTGCCGATCCCAGCCGAACCGATCCCGTCGGGACGATCGCCGGATTCTTTCGATCGCCAGATCAGGAAACCAAGTACGGTTTGATGTCGATCGCCGAGGGTCGCGAATCGTCGTACATCATTCCTGTAACAGAGGACGTACCGTGCTTGCCCGCATTTGACCCCAGCGGGCGGTTCGTGGTCGCGAATGTTGGGGACCGTTTTTTGATTGCGGACGTAGCGACCTGCCGCACCGTTTTCGAGAAGCGTTGGCCAGGTTTGGTGATCTGGTCTTACTGTTTTGATGAAGCGAACCATATCTGTGTCAATGCGCACCAAGGCATCTTTCGATTGCCGTATCGTTTCGTCGATGAGCATGAAACACAAATGGAATTGGGAGTACCCGAACCGATTCACATGCCCTTTGGAAAAGATGGACGAATCACTACCAGCCCTGACGGTCAGACCATTGCAGGTGGGTATCCAAATGCCTTTGACACCCAGCAGTATTACGGCTGTTGGATCAAAGCGGCAGGGGAACCCGCTGGGCGGAAAATGCTTGGTCATGCACACGGTGATCGATGCGCGATTTCCGCCGACGGGAACCTGATCACTTCTTCGACGGGCGGAGCTACGACCATTTATGAACAAAGTGCTGGACTGGTGCCCATTAAGACGATCGAACGTGTAGTGCTGCAAAACAACTCACGTTACGCCGACTTCACCCACGATGGCGAGTTGCTTTTTGCCAACGACCGATTGTGGCGGACCCGTGATTGGACTTCGATACCAGTCGCGACTGGTAAACCTCTAAAATTGTCTGCAGATGGGCGTCAGTATGTTTCCTACCTTGAATCGGGAATAGTATGTTTGTCCGACGTGACCACCGGCAAAATATTTGCCCGCTTTGAGGGGCTCGATTGTGAACTATCGCCGCGAGGCGACCGGCTGCTACTCCGCAATGCCCAGGGATTCTGGCGATGCGATATGCCGGCTATTCGCAAGGGCGTATTGGAATTGGGGCTTCCTTGGAACGGGCCCGACTATAAAGGAATCAATGCACCGGAGGCCATTCAAAAAGTCTCCGTGATGGCGGATTTGGAACAAACTCAATCAGCGAGCGAGTTGTTCGCATTGATCGATCGCACGACACTAGAGAAAGCGAAATCGGAACCGCACAACGGTCAAGCTGCCTTCTCGGTCGCAATGGTACTCACGAAACGTGGAGATTATGTATCTGCATTGGAAGAGCTTAATCGAACTTGCGAGCTCCTACCGAAGGCCATTACGCCGCGTCAATGGCGAGCCTACACACAGGCTGCTAACGGTAACTGGCCGGACGCGATCACAGACGCCGACTGGGTTCTCGCAAAAATCGATGAGCCAGATTTCCAGTTGCTCCGCGCTGAATGGCTGATTCGTAACAGACAATATGCCCGCTCTATCGAGGACTGCAACAAGTTAGCACAAGACTTCCCCGCCTTTGAGCATCGAGCCGTAGGGCTCCGAAGTTTTGCATTGGCAGGAGTTGGCGATCTAGTCGCTGCCGAGAAGGAAGAAATGGCATTTCTAGGACGCCTCAGGGCAGGCGCAAAGTCGCTTAATTATGCCGCCTACACTTTGATTGGCAATGATATCTCGTTGCGTTGTCCGTTGTTGGCTCAACGGTATGTCGAAAAAATGCTCACTCTAGAAACAAATCTATCGACCGATATTCCGGATACGTATGTTCGCGATACCGTTGGCTTCGTTTACTACCGAAACCAGCGATATTTGGAGGCGCTAGAAGCGTTCAAGGATAATTTGTTGGACGAGTCCGACGTTTGTTATCCATTTGCGCAATGTGGCTCAGCGATGAGTTATGCTAGCCTCGACGATTTGAGTAACGCCAAGGACTTTCTGGAGCGCGCCCGAAAATGGACTTCCCCTAAGACCATTCCGGCTCAATTCGAGAACGAAGTGCAGCGTTTGCTGACCGAAGCGTCGACGGTTGTTGGTAAAGCGACTGCAAATAATCGAACCAATAAATCGAATAGCGAATGAGCACCGGGATAACGAAGCAGAAAAACGTTTGTTCATTTTGTTGATGCCGCTTGGGCCCCTGGCCCGAGTTTCGCACGGCCCAGGGGGCCATGCTACAGGTAGTTTTCAGTCTGCCGCTCGCCTAGCTAGGGAGGTGATGCAATAGGTTGAACTTCGGAAAACAAACACTTGGCTCCCTCAGACAGCACAACAATTATTCGGCGCGCGTTAACGGGCAGGCATTCGCATGCACCTTTGAAGGCGAAGAACCTCTGATTCAAAATCAAGCAGTAAGAAATTGGATGAGCGTGCTAGCGATTTCAGTTTCGCGTTTCCAGCGCTTGTTCTTTCAAGGGCGATCGAGGCGATAGAAACCTTTCGATGAAGGTCGGCTACGATTTTCGTCTCTTCTTTTACTTCCTCCACGAGATTGTTGAGATCACGTACCAGATTCATGAATTGCGGTTCATTGGCTGCTTTCTGATCGTTTAGCCACGTTCGGCGTATCGCATCCGATTGTTTCCATCGTTCTAGCAGGATTGGATATTGCGCTTTCTTTATTTCATACTCCCTCAAATCCGCCGGTGTTGGCATCTCTAATTCATCTTTATCTTTAGCTTTGGAGCTAGAGCTGGAACTTGATCTACGTTTCGGTTGTGGTTCTTTTGGTTCAGATGGTCTACCCGGTGTCTCTAATCGCAATTGCCTATCGAATTCGCTTTTTTTGCTGGCCAAATAATTCTTCCTAATTGTGGTCGCCTTAGCCCTATCGTTGATTGCCGAGAGCTCTTCGATTGCGGCTTCTCTCCTTTGTTTAAGGGACGTTATCAATTCCTGTGCATGCTTCATTGGCTGCGATTCAAATCCTGTAGTTTGTGCACTCAAGTCGCTGTTCCACTGGCTGGCTTCTTCCAAACCCAGTCGAAACAATTCTGCGGTTGACCGTGATTCGATCGACTCAATAACTGCTTTTTCCGAATCTATTGTCTCAGATGAAACGCAAGTCGAGTCTCCCGCCGCGCGAAGCATACCCAGGACAAGGCCAAGGTATTTGCAAGCATCTTTTCTATCTTCAACGTGCAGTTCTGTCTTTACCACTGTCGAGACCAATCTCTTAAGTTGCGGTTCTGCTTTAGGTGATTCAACCTCCAGCAGGAGCCACAACATCAGTTTCTCGTGGCCAAGCTTCAACGGTACGGGTGACGAACCGAGCTCTTTTGTTTGGGCGCTAAGCAACCTCCCGGCTTCTTTGAATCTTCCCTTACGAATTTCAATCAATACCATCGCTTGGGTGGCGACCAATTTCGTAGCCGATAGATCGGCAATCTTGGAGTATAGCTCCGTCGCTTCATTCCACTTGGTCGGGTCGTCAACTCCAACCAATTTGACCAATTCATTTGTCGCCTCGACGTCCCCCGCCATAACTCCGGTTGCAATAAGACACATACAAATACATGTTGGAATGAACCTACCGACCAAAAGTTGGATCTTAGTTCTTGATATTCGCATTTTGCTTCGAAATCCCGATGCAAGCAGTGTATTGGAGCGTACACGAATGGCGTACACTGATTAATGAATGCCCATTCAGACGCAGAACCCGACATTATTATTGAGCCAGGCCGGTGAATCGGTTTGAGCCGACGGAAGCGGCTAGCTGTACCATTCGGAATTTGCCCTCACTTGGCTCCAGTGGAACCGTCGCCACACCTGATGGGAAAGGCTCATACACGTCCTGGCACCACTCGCCAACATTCCCGTGCATGTCATACAAGCCCCATCGATTTGGCTTTTTCAATCCCACGGGACTTGTCCGATTATCAGGGGCGGTAGTGGACTGGAGATGAGTGACGGAGAATTGTTGTTGTAACTGTTTGAAAGGTAACTGGCAAACAATTGTGGACGCGAGGGGCTTCGTCTGGAAGTTTCGAGATCTAGCTGGATCGCAGGTTGGTCAGTACATACCTGTGAACGACCGCAGATCGACTGATTCTTCTCACCCTTCGTGCTTTTTCTGCTGGCGTTTATGCTTGTGGTAGATACGGTGAAATCGCCGCTCTTGCTCCTTGCGTTCGCGGGCGGCCCGTCCGTCCGTGCGGGACTCTTCGTAGGCTAGCTCACGGCGCAACTTCAAGAAGCTGTCGTAGCGGGCCTGATCCAGCCGACCCTCGGCCAGTGCCTGCTGCACGGCGCAGCGAGGCTCGTGAACATGAGAGCAGCTAGTGAAGGGGCAGTTTTTTTCAAGCCGGGCGACGTCGTCAAAGGCGGCACTCACGTTTGCGCTTTCGGCCCAGAGTTGCAATTCGCGGATACCGGGGCTGTCGATCAGCAGCCCGCCCGATGGCAGTGCCACCAGTTCGCGCCGCGTCGTCGTGTGCCGGCCGCGATCATCATCGTCGCGAACCGCGCTGACCTCCTGACGCTCTATGCCGAGCAGCCTGTTTAATAACGTGGACTTGCCGACACCCGACGAGCCGAGCATGACCGCGGTGCGCCCTTCGGATAAGTAGGCAGGCAGGACGTCGAAACCCTCGCCAGTAAAGGCGCTGATAGCGTGGACTAGCACGTTCCCCAGTCGGGCAGCGAGGTCAGCGACGGCGGCAGCAGGCGAGTCATGCAAGTCACACTTGGTTAACAGCAAGACTCGTTTGCATCCTGTCAAATCGGCCGCTGCGAGGAATCGCTCGAGGCGGCTAGGGTTAAGGTCCCGATTGAGAGAGGTGACCAGAAAAAGAATGTCAAGGTTGGTAGCTAGCAACTGTTCCTCGCCGGAGTCGCCAGCTGACCTACGCGAGAGCTTGTTGGTGCGTTCCAGAATGGCTTCGATCACTGCGGCCCCCGCGTTGCTCGAAGGGCGCAGCGCAACCCAGTCACCGACGGCGGGAAAGTCTGCTCGCCCAACGGCAAGATGGCGAAGCTTTCCGCTGATGAGGGCGACGCCTTCGCCATGCGGCCCATGGTAGTGGTAATGGCCCCTGTGTTCGACGCTGATGCGGCCCGGCAAACATCCAGCCACCTCGTGTCTTTCAAAGAGCACCGACCAGTCGTTATTCCAGCCCCAACGATTCAAAGTTTCCATGCGATCATTCCGCTACTGAAGTGGGCCACGGTTTTGTTGGTCGACCACCAGGACAAGGGCGGCCCGATATCGGTTCGCGGTTTACATGAAAAAGGAAACAACCAGGGTCCAATCAAGAGACGGTGGAAGCAGCATAAACTGTGGATACTGAAACTAGCAGGGAATTGACATTGCGGCGAATGAAGTTTGACCAACTGTCGACAGCGATTTGTTGCGAACCGACGAATTCGGCGAGCTTCATTTCCACAGGGGGGTGCTGTCATTGAGAGGATAGATTCCGTGAGATCCCGACATTCTGGTTAACTGAGGGCCTCATTTGGAGCACCGTTTCCACGATAATCTTTACGGGGGCTCGCATGTACCATTCTTACCGAGGTCGTCATTGCGCTATGTGCAATAAACCGCAAATCGAATTCGCCAGCCTCATGATTCCGGCTCACTTGATTGACGCCGACTCCGGTTGTATTGATGGCAGGCTCATGGCGACGCGGAAGCCGATTTCACTTGAGCTGAAAGTGGGGACTATGGAGAAGCGATAAGAAGATCGGCACTTCTCAGCGGTGTCGCTCCG
>JANLUJ010000515.1:0-4459 GCA_031363425.1 Pirellula sp. | reverse complement strand
GTGACTGCCGCAAGATGGACGATGATCATTGGCAAAGACGGCCGCATCCTCAATCGGCAAACGGACGTCTCACCTGTAAACGACAGCCAGGAAGTTTTGAAATTTATTCATAAGCTGGCGGCCAAATAGTTGCCAACTAATAAAACATCAATCGTACGAATCCGCAAACGAATTAGTGCACCTCGGGTGATCGATAGCCGACGGCCCGTTCTTCATGGGACAAATTTAACGCAGGTCTTTACCCAGATTGCTATGATGAAACTTGCGTTTAGCCCGTTCTCTCAGTGCGAACCCAACATGAACCAGCCACTATTGGATCAGGAACAGTGGCTAGAGCGACATCGGCCGTACCTAATTCTATTGGCTCACGCGCATCTGACTCGACGTCATTCCTCGCGACTTGATACTTCCGACATTGTTCAACAAACACTGCTGAATGCATTTCTCAAACGCGATGAGTTTCGTGGTGGCACAGAGGCCGAGCTAGCGGCGTGGCTTCGAGAGATTTTGAAACACAAGCTAGCCGACGCATTGCGAGATCAGCAACGTGACAAACGCGATGTTCGACGCGAGTGCACCATTGACGAAGGGATCGATGCATCCTTTTCATGCACCGAAGGCTGGCTAGTCTCACTGCAGTCGTCGCCTAGTCAGAGAGCGGTGAAGCAGGAAGATCTATTGCGACTCTCACAAGCTCTGACCGAATTGCCGGAAGCTCAGCGCGAAGTCATCGTGCTTCATCATTTGCAAGGACAGAAGCTGGCCGATGTGGCAGCGGAAATAAACCGAAGTGAGGCGGCAGTGGCTGGCCTGTTGTTCCGAGGTCTAAGTACACTGCATACTCTGTTGGGAGATTAAGGGTAATCGATGTCCGATAGCAATGCGCAAAAACCTGACAATAACGCTGATCGCGACCAGCAGTTGGAAGCAGTTATCGCCGATTACATCCGCGCCTGTGAGACTGGCTCCGTTCCCAAACGCGGGGAGATTCTTAAGCAACATCCGGAACTTGCCGACGAACTGAGGCAGTTCTTTGGCCAGCACGACCGTATGAATCAGATAGCCGCACCAATTCGTGGCTTTGGCGAGTCACTGGCTCAGGATGTGGGACCGGGTCAACAGCTTAGTTACGTGGGCAACTATGAACTGCTGGAAGAGATCGCTCGCGGCGGCATGGGAGTGGTGTACAAAGCACGGCAAACCACGCTGGGACGCATCGTGGCGGTGAAGATGATTGTCTTAGGGAGACTGGCCAACGAGCAAGATGTACAACGGTTCCAAGTCGAGGCACAAGCGGCGGCAGGCCTTCAACACCCAAACATCGTCTCAATTCACGAAGTGGGCCAGCACGAGGGTTGGCATTATTTCTCAATGGACTACGTCGAGGGCCGCGATCTATCGAAGATTCTTCGAGATAACCTATTGTCGGCGAAGCAGGCCTCGACCTATGTACGTCAAATGGCCGACGCGATCCATTACGCGCACCAACATGGGATCCTGCACCGCGATTTGAAGCCATCGAACATTCTGATCGACAGTCATGATCAGGTTCAAATCACGGACTTCGGCTTGGCAATGCGTGTCGAAGGTGGTAATGACTTAACCCGTACTGGCCAAATCCTGGGAACTCCCAGCTATATGCCACCGGAGCAAGCGCAAGGCAAACGCAGTTTGATCGGCCCTGGCAGCGATGTTTATTCATTGGGCGCGGTTCTTTATGAATGCATTACCGGCCGCGCGCCGTTCCGAGCCGACTCGGTCCTAAAGACGATCGAACAAGTGATCCACGCCGAAGCCGCATCACCACGCACGCTCAACGCAGCCATTCCCCGCGACCTAGAAACGATTTGTCTGAAGTGCCTAGATAAAGAACCTCACCGTCGCTACGGCACTGCCCAACTTCTGGCCGATGACCTACAGCGATTTCTGACAGGCGAACCGATCATCGCACGTCCGGCTCGCGCCTTGGAACGCACCGTCAAATGGGTAAAACGTCATCCAACTCCCGCTGCTCTCATCGTATCGAGTGCGGTAGCGTTGCTCGCACTGGTAGGAGCTGGCATTGGGCTTTATTACAACACGCAGCTTAACAATGCGTATGTACAAGTACTGTCCGGAAACCATCAGCTTGGTGAAGCCAAAGCAACACTCGAGAGTCGCAATCAGCAACTTTCTGAAGCATCAGAGCAAGTCAGTTCAGAGAGGGCTTTGGCTCACCGTCACCTTTACGCGTCACGCATGGCGCTGATTCAAGTCGCTGTGCAAAATGATCAACCGGCACGCATCGTTCAACTGCTTCGGAGTGTAATTCCGGAAACTAAGAATCAAGAGGACTTGCGTGACTTCGAGTGGCATCATTTGTGGCGCAAGTATAATGGCGAGCAGTCGCAGTTTGTGGGACATACCGGACCAATCACCTGTTTAGTTTGCAGTCCTGATGGGAAATGGATCGCGGCAGGTAGCGATGATCATTCGATTAGCATTTGGAACGCTGCCACAGGAAAGCAACGCCATAGATTGATAGGGCATACAGAAGGTATAACAGACATTGCTTTCAGTCATGATGGACAGCGATTGGTATCCGCCAGCATCGATAAAACACTCAAGACGTGGGACGTGGCATCTGCCAATGAAGTGTTCTCTATGATAGGACATGAAGGTCCAGTAAATGCAGTTGCATACAGTTCTGACGGGAAACACATCGCGAGTAGCGACGGCTCCGGACTCGTAATTCTTTGGGATAGCAACTCGGGCGAGAAAGGAATCGATTTTCAGAATCGCGGTGTTACTATAGGTTTGGCATTTAACCCAAAAAGCAATTCATTGGCAATTGCTGGCCGGGTTGGCTCGAAAATCATACAACCTTTTGAATTAGACCAACCCGTCATCAGAGAATTGCCAAACACTAGTAGTACGAAGCTTGCGTTTGATCCAGATGGTAAGAGCGTTGTATTCGGGTCTTTTAATCGAACGATCGATTCAAGTACCGTAAGTATTTGGAATATTCAGGCAGACGTTGCCACCAAAAGCATTGTACTTCCAACTGCGGTCGGCGAAGTCGCTATAAGTCACGACGGAACGATGATCGCTGCTTCTGGATACGATCAAACAATTAGAGTTTGGGACTCAGTTTCCGAACGGGAGATTTGCACGGTTCATTCTGGAGATGCCGTAAGATCTCTTGCCTTCACGCGAGAGGGAAGCCGGATAATTGCCGGCACGGAGGGTGGCAAGATACTGATTTGGAATATCCCGAATAAAGAATCGCGAATCGTTTACAGGGGTGGTCGTTCCTATTGCGTTGCATTTATGAACGACAATTTCCTGATTACACCAAGTAACCCAGGGGTCTCAATTTGGGATTTGAAATCTGGTCAAGTTCTGAGCTCTATTAAAGGAAGTGGTAAGACGATCGGGCGGTTTACCGCTTCCAAGCACCGTAATTTGATTGCGGGAGTTACTCGAGACGAGTTGCTCGATGCATTTACGGGGCAACCTGTCATCAAACTGCAAGAAATATCGGAGATGGGCTCTAACGTTGTTGGTCAGTTCCAAATTAGTCAAGATGAATCTCTCGTGGCGGGTGCGTTTGGCCTGACAAACATCGATTTGTGGGATGCGTCATCTGGAGATCTGTTGCGTAGATTCGAAACGCAACCAATGGCAAGTAGTTTGGCATTGAGTCCCGACGGAGAACTTCTTGCTAGCGGTTCCGCCTGGAATAACAACGCCGCAAAGACTAAGCAAAACCAAGACGATCAACGTGCGAGGAATGTTCCAGAAACTTGTTTCCTGCAAGTTTGGGAAACAAGAACCGGACGACGAGTTTTCTACAAAGAAGAACGTTATGCTGGCGGCATTTGGGATTTAGCATTCAGCCCAGATGGAAGGCAACTTGCAGTTGCTATGGGAAGGTACGCGGAGAATGGAACATCGTCCGGACATATTAAACTTTGGGATGTGTCAACTTGGCGAATCGTGCATGACTTTAGAGGACACTCGGGTAGTGTATGGTCCGTGGCATTCAATGCATCCGGAACAAGGCTGGCGTCAGGCAGTGGCTATTGGACAAGACGTGAAAACACTTATGGCCAAGCCAAAGTATGGGACGCAATTACGGGGTTAGAATTGCTTACGCTCGCGAATGAAATAGATGCCGTATTTGGAGTCGCGTTTAGTCCAGATGGGCTCCGCTTAGCGACAGCCAGTCGCGAGGGTTTGATTCGCATATGGGACGGGAGTCCGTCATTGTCGGCTTTACCAACATTCGAACCTTTGTCAGATTGAACAATATTAGTCGATTTGAAACGAGCGAAAGCCGTTGTCTTACTGTTTGGAACATCGCAAACGTCCACATGTGGACAGGAAGCTTTCGGCCTAGGGAAGCGTCTGGCAGCTGGCTAGGCCGGTCCTGCAGGAGTACGCCACATTCCACTGTTGATGAGCTAGTCCCGAATCC
>JANLUJ010000693.1:0-12546 GCA_031363425.1 Pirellula sp. | reverse complement strand
CGTTGCAGCCAATTGCATCGAACTTGAGCCGGGGGAGTCCCACTCAACAACAGCCGTCATTTCGGTTTCGGACGGGCACTAAAGCGATCGCAAACTAAAGACTCCGAGTAGTTTTGCCCCCTGGCCGCGTGACACTCGGCGCTGGTTGTTCGAGTCTCAAGGCGGCGTATTCGAAACCGCTTAGGCGACCGGCAGGTTTGACCCTACCTAGCACGACGCGAAAGCTAGTGATTCCAGCTTCCAATTCACTAGCTCGCGCGTCGTGCTACTGGTACTTTTCAGTCAGCCAGTCGCCTTAGATTCCAAGCCGAGATCTAAGCCAGCCTAGGGGCGAGAGTCCACGTATCGTTGACTCGTCCGACTTACGCAGCAATCGCACTATTCGTCGACGCTCTTCGAGGGAGGGTTCGTATACAGTTTTTCCCAATGAATTATTGGCTTTCGCCGCCTCAGGCTCTTCGTCTGCTGGCGTTTTCCCCTCGATCGCTTCGTCGATTAGCGGTTGTCCCATTAGGGTTACTGTTGTGTTTGGTCGCCGAAATACCCTTGGCGCCACCTTGGGCATCTGATCTACCAATTTGCCAATGGATTCTGTAGAGGCGTCCAAATCATCTCTATCGATGGGATAACAAAGCTGTACGCGCTCGTATAGATCGGTTCTTTCTCGTGGGTCAAGCAAACGATATGCGGCCACTGCAATCTTAGCTCGGCGAACATCGTCTGCTGACTGTTGAATATGGTCGCTTACGTATTGAATTCCGCCATAGTTCAATGCAACCGACATAGCTTGAGCTGCGGATCGAATAACATTGGTTCGACACTCCCCCCGGCTCAGGCCCAGGAAACGGAAGTGAGCAACAAAAGCATCGTTTTTCTTATTGCGTTGTATATTGAGGTTGAATTTCATAGTGTTTCTAACCCGCCCTTCCTTAAATCGTTTCGGCAGCCTCTTGCTGCGCTTATCGGCATCATTGTAGTCGCCGCAGAAGCAACCTTTCCCGATTAAGTACTGAGCATTTGACGAACCACTCAGGCAAAAAGTTCGCTAAATTTTAAGGGAGGGTGAATCGTTCCCTACGACCTAATGTTAGGAGTGAGATGTCCCCCAAAGGTTTTCGCAACGTCCCATCTTAAATTGCGTAAAAAATTCTGACTTGGTAAATTTTTCCATTTTTGGCAGCCGCTTGGCCGAATTTGCGGGAATGTGGATAAAAAAATTTGATCCAGTGGCACGAAATCCTGTTTCCTGTGTATCTTGGTTCTTCGTCGGGTGATCGTTCTCAATCCACCCGTTTAAATCGATCGTCAACCAAAACTCTGCGTAGGTTATGGCATGGTCCTGTCAGGCGAAGAAATCCGAGCACGGCAAGGTACGGACATTCATATCACTCCGTTTTGTGAAGAGTGCCTAAATCCAAACAGCTACAACTTGACCTTGCATAATGAGATACTGGTCTATGAGGAGGTCGTTTTGGATGTTAAGCATCCGAATCGCTTTCGTCGGATCACCATTCCGGACGAAGGTCTTATTCTGAGTCCTGGCCAAATTTTCCTTGGACGGACTGTCGAGCACACCGAGACGCACAATCTAGTGCCGATGATCGAAGGACGAAGCTCCATCGCTCGGCTTGGATTATTTGTGCATTGTTCGTCTGGCTTTGGGGACGTTGGTTTTCGTGGTCATTGGACGATCGAAATGTTCGCGGTGCAACCGATTCGTATCTATGCCGGAATCCGGATCTGCCAGATTTTTTATCATGAATTAATCGGTGAAGTCCGCGAATACGCCAGCGAAAAATATCAGAACAATCGAGACGTCCAGCCGAGCATGCTTTACAAGGAGTTTGCCGGATGCAGAGAGTACGATCAACTGGAACTTAACTTTGGCTCTGTCACAGCAAGACGACACGAAGAACCAAACAATCGCGTGCAAGCGGTTTTGGACGCTTCGACGTAGCGAATTCACTGACGTGGGGCCATTCGCCTTGTTAGGCGACTGGAAGTACCAGTAGCACGACGCGCGAGCTACGGCCCGTGCTAGGCCTTGCAACCGCCGCTTGCTAAGTTGGGACTGCTTCGTACGATAGGAGCCTATCTTCTTACTCCTACTTTAGGCTTTCATCCAATATGTCCGTTGCCAATCTAGACCAAATTCAAACACTGATACCGCATCGCAAGCCGATGTTACTGGTGGACGAAGTGATCGAGCAGACCGATAAAAACATCGTGTGCAAAAAAACCTTCTCGAACGAAGACTTCTTCTTGCAAGGTCATTTTCCCGGTTTCCCACTTGTACCTGGAGTGATCCTTTGCGAGTGCTGCTTACAAAGCGGTGCCATTCTGCTTAGCCAATTCACTCCCAAGGATGGCTCAGTACCAGTTGCAACGCGGATCGATGGAGCCAAATTCAAACGCATGGTTCGTCCTGGCGAAACGATCGAAATACATGTCACACTCAACGAAGTAGTATCGACCGCTTATTTCATGACGGGCAAGGTTACCGTCGACGGCAAACTGGCCGCAAGACTAGATTTCGCTTGCAGTGTTGCCAAACCTACGGCTTAGGCGACGAGCCATAGAAAGACAACGGCATTCACCACCACGCATTTCGAAAGCACACAATGGACTCGTCATCTAGTTCTCTTCGCAGCTGGCGTCTTCGAGAGCCAATCTCCGCCGCATCCATCCATGGCGATAGCGATGTCGGTTCCGTCGATCTCGAAATCCCTGAGAAAATCTCGGCGGGCACCGGACGATTTGGTATTCGCTACGAACAGCTTAGCTCTGGTTGCTCGGCCGGCTTGTATTGTTTGACCATCGATACCGGCGATGTCGTAGCAACTATTTTACCCGATCGTGGCATGGGGTTGTGGAAGTGCTGGAGCGGTGATCTTGAATTTGGATGGCAGAGTCCGGTGCCCGGCCCAGTCCATCCTAGCTTCGTCCCCGTTCATGACTCATCAGGTATCGGTTGGCTTGAGGGGTTTGACGAGCTTCTGGTTCGTTGCGGTCTGCAGAGCAATGGAGCCCCTGAGTTTGCTGGAAATGGAGTCCTTCGTTTCCCGCTTCACGGACGCATCGCAAACTTGCCAGCACACCAACTCGTCATCCAAGTGGATGTAGAAAAAGGGTGCCTGGATGTGATCGGTGTCGTGAGTGAATCACGATTTTTGGTTTACTCATTGGAACTGCAAACGCGATATCGATTCCATGTCGGAAGCTCCATCATCGAGGTCATCGACACCGTGACAAATCGATCCAGTCAGCCTGGTTCGATGCAATTGCTGTATCACATCAACGTGGGTCAACCTGTCTTGCAGTCAGGATCAACCGTTCACATTGCATATCGAAACTTGGCCCCACGCGATGCTCGTGCAGCAGAATCCATTGAACGCTGGAATCAATGCGAGGGCCCATCCTTTGGCTACCAAGAGCAGGTCTACTTTATCGACCCAATTGGCGATGAGCATAGCTGGTCCGAAGCCTTGTTGGCTTCAGCCGATGGTGGGTTTGGCTTCGCAGTTCATTTCGATACGCGAACATTACCCTACATGAGCCTTTGGAAGAATACGGCGGCGGTGGACGATGGATACGTCGTTGGATTGGAACCCGCAACTGGTTTTCCTAACCCACGTTCCTTTGAAGAGAAAAATGGGCGAGTCGTTTCGCTGCAAGGGGGCGAATCCAAAACGTTTCGACTGAAGCTACAGCCGCTAACAACCTTGAACGCAGTCACTCAATCCCGAAGCAGAATTGAAACATTACAAAGTTTTCCAGGTGTTCGGAGAGACGGTCCGCAAACGGGGCAATCATCCTCTGCACTTTCGTAAGGAATCGTGGCCGACGCTGCTAGCGTCGGATCGGATGCTGGCAGCATCCGCCACGACTTGCTAGGGATTCTCTTTGAGCCATGTTTTGTCGACAGTGCTTAACTTATCGATCGATAACGTGATCTCTTTGCCGTCGTCCTTGACAAGAGTGACTTGCGTCGACGTTCGCGATAATAGTTTTGCCTCGATGGTGAATTTGCCGGTGGCGTCAGTCCAAACGCGTTTCTCGGACCTTGTCGCCTTGATCCGAAGCTTTTTCAGGTCGGATCTTCGAATGATGAGTTGGCTTCGATGAATGAGCCCATCGAATTGCGGCGGGCGGTCATCCCAATGAATCTGAACCGTGTCTTCTTTGCTGTCCTTGAGCACCGTCACGTAATTCCATTTCCGCCCCCAACATGCAGCTAGCTTCGTGCCTCTGGGAATGGGGAAATCCAATGGCAACAGCTCCGCTTCCTTTGGGATCGGAATGTCGATTGGATTGTTTTGTAACATCAAAACCGGCGCAGGAAATCCCTCTGCGGCATTGCCCCCACTCGTCATTGGTGCTCCGCTGCGAGCCTCCATCAGACTGCGTTCATTTCTATCTCGAATCCGCTTCGCTTCTTCTGCGTTTCGTTTTATTGAATTGTCTAGGTCCTCATCGAAAGTAGATTTTTTTGGCAACCGAATTTGAAACTTCTCCGTTGCGCCCGGTCTCGCAAGTTCCTCAAGAGTCTGCTTTGCAATCACGAGTGAACCACGATCTATCTTTTTGTCAAATGCAGGCGGTTGGGAATCGTAGTGGATATGCAGCTGCTGGCCATCGATCGAAATCACTGTCGCGTTCACCAATTGATTCATCAGGATTGCTTGAACAGGAGTGCCGGGAACGATATTCATCGCATCCGTTATGACATCATAACCATCCGGAAGAATCTCTTCTGTCCCGGGAATGACGCGTGAGCTAGGCTGGAAAGAGTTCGGTGACGAGTCCCCTTGTTTAAGCACCGACGGCTTGATTGCGATCCATCCATCGCGAGACATGGTTTTCAGTTTGGCAACTCCAGATATTTTGACGGTCACCATTGCTTCGTTTGTCAACGCCTCTGCTTCGACCCATTCGCCATATCGCCCCACTCTGATCGGCATGCCAGGAATCAACTTGGTAGATGTCCTAACGGGCTGATAGTCTGCGGGAAGGGAGAAAGGTGGCTTTCGGCCCACCAAATCCTTTTGGTAGGCAACGGATTCTTTATCGTTCCACTCTCTGGCCGTTGTGGGATCACCGCCTGGATTACCTACTCGCACGACGTTCGAGACAAGGCACTTGAATGGGCATTCCTCAGCAAAGGAGCCTGAGACCACTAAGTAAAGCTCTGCATCAAGCGTTTTTCCGCTTGAGAAAAGTGAGCTAAGTTCCAATTTGCCTGCGGCTTCGCTCACGAATTCAATTCCCATAACCTTCAGGAGACCTTCCGAAGTTCTGCCCGCTAGCATCGCCATGCCAACTCCGTCTTTGGTACGGTTGAAGTTCATAACAAAAGAAGGCCGACCAAAAGCATCGTTGCTTTGATTGACACTACTCAGCGTAAAAGAGGGCATTTCGGGCGCGGGCTGGATTAAGTCCTGCGCTAAGGTCAACTTTGCGAAATGGAAGAATGAAATTAGACAGGCTATCCAAGCAATTCTCATATGAACCAAGTCGTTCATCGTGGTCTTCTGGCCTCGCAAACAATCGAATCGGGGTACCGGCGGCTAGCGTCATGCCGCTCACAGAGTGAGTACCATTTGGTTAGCGTTTCGCAACTCATAAGAGAAACCTTTTTATACCTCGCGGCCAAAGAGATTACAATCTGCCAACGGCGGAGACCGTCGTACTACGCTGAGTTACAAGCTGCGTTTGGCTTCGTCGACCAGATACATCGTATTGCAACCGGGGCAGCTTAGATACCATTCGTAATAGTATTTTTGACCCAGTTTTGGAGTCTTGGCTTTGGTTGGTTTCTTGACAATCGGCGTGCCGCATTTTCGGCACGGCTCCCCCGCTTCTCGATGTGAAACATTGCTTGCCGGTACAGTATGCGCCGACGAGGCTTCGCTTGGCCGCGACATCGGAATAACGCTCGGAACGAATCCGCCGCTAGCTTGTATTTCACGAATATACCCTTCGTCGGGTACCGAATCACAAGACTGTGCAGCAGCCACTGCCAGCACGTCGCAACGTTCATTCTCGGGCACTCCTGCATGTCCCTTAACCCACTTGAATCGCACCTTGTGCTTGGCATAAATCAAAAGGAATCTGGCCCACAGATCAGCGTTTTTTGCCCTTTCGGATTTCGTTCGGTACCAGTTGTTCTTGCTCCATTTCTGAACGGAACCTCGTTCGACCGATTCGACAACGTACTTGGAATCGCTATACAACGTCACGCGGCATGGCTTCGTTAACGCTTCCAGACCGATGATTACCCCCATCAGTTCCATCCGATTGTTGGTAGTTCGGTGAAAGCCTCCTGAGAGTTCCTTTCGATGTTTGCCCGCCAATAGCACAACGCCATAACCGCCAGGTCCCGGGTTGGGCTCTGCGGCGCCGTCGGTATAGATAATGACATGGTTCATCGGGTCGGTAAGCAACTTGGTATTATCGTCGGCTGGTTCGCTATCGCTATCCATAATTGCTGCTAGCTGGTTGCGTCCAATGGTCCGTAGATTGGTCGGTGCTTGGTGTAGCCACCATCAGTAGTCAGGACTTCGCCTGCGCACCAACACTCTTTGGCCCAAAAGAACATGGTTGCGGCTGAAATGTGTTTTGGCTCGGTAAGTGCACCCATCGGCATAGCGTCGGCCACCGCTTCCAAACGGCCGGCGCTAATGGGATTCTGTGCTGCCATCGGTCCACGCAGGGGTGAAGGCGCGAGTCCATTTAAAATAACGCCATACTTTTCAACGAAGTGCCTTGATTGCAACCGTAAAAAGTTGAGTAACCCACCTTTGGATTCTTCGTAGGCCGAGCTTGCCCGTCCCTCAGCTCCAACGGTAGCCGAAGTCGAGAGAACAATAACGCCCCGTGCGCCATGAACGAGAGCCCCCGTCTTAACCCCGTGTTTAATTACATTGTGGGCGCCCCACAGGTTGACCTCACAAGCTCCCATGACGTCTTCCTTGGTGAGGTCTTCAGGGGCGGTCAATGGCTTCGGAGAAATCCCAGCCGTATGCATAAAGTACTGAATGCCAGGGTGCCGCAAAAAGAACGCTTGAACAGCTTGCTCGCTAGTAATATCAACTGACTCGGCTACAACCTCGGTTGCATTTTTAGTTTGCTTTGACACGGAACTTGCAAAGTCCTGCAGTGTCATCTTGTCAGTGCCAACTCCAATCGTGGTAGAATGATCGACTAAAATGAGTTTTCTTGGATTGAGCCATGGAATAATATTCGTGGCCATGTGCTGACCCATCAAACCTACACCGATGATCAAGGCAGTGGCATTGTTTTCGTAACTAAGAGGCGAAGGAGGCAATTCAAATTACTCCGAAAACGAGGGTGTGCGTAGGTTATCGTAAAGCGCGAAGCAGCTTTTGTTTTCCCAATTCGGCGCGCAAGCGAGGGGCAATTCGGCATGCCCCTAACTCATATGTCGGGTTATGATTGGTAGTTTTCAAACTGCTACTCGCCTAATAGCTTAGCTGTTCATTGGTATTTTCATAGATTGGGTCGACCGGCACCCATTTCGGCACGAGGCTGTTCTGCATGTTCGCTTGTAGGGTATGATGGTGGAATGATTCTGCATATCGATATGGATGCATTTTACGCGTCGGTTGAGCAACGCGATGATCCATCGCTATTGGGCAAGCCTGTTGTCGTCGGTGGTTCAGCAGAGGGTCGGGGAGTTGTTGCGGCCTCCAGCTACGAGGCACGCAAGTTCGGCATTTACAGCGCGATGTCAGCATATCGGGCCAAGCAACTCTGTCCCCATGCAATTTTTATTCGCCCTCGCATCGACCACTACGCAGCGGTCTCACAACAACTTCGCCAAATCTTCGAAGAATTCACGCCTCTAATTGAACCGTTGTCGTTAGATGAAGCGTTTCTCGATGTGACAGGCAGTGAGAGCCTACTAGGACCAGCGACAAAGATTGGAAAACAAATAAAAACACTTATCCAGGAGAGACTTCAACTGACGGCATCCGTTGGTGTTGCACCAAATAAGTTTGTCGCCAAAATTGCTAGCGACTTGGAAAAACCAAATGCCTTTGTTGTGGTATTTCCGGAGCAAGTCCAGGCGTTCCTAGACCCGTTGCCGGTCGGGAGAATCTGGGGAGTGGGCAAGGTTACCGCCCAAGTATTCAAGCGATTTGCGATCTCGACAATTGGCCAACTTCGGCAACTGTCTCGAGAATCGCTATTCGAACTTTTCGGGGCGTCCGGCGAACATTATTGGAAACTATCTCGTGGGATGGACAATCGATCGGTCGTGCCTGACCGCGAGGCCAAGTCGATTTCCAATGAAACAACATTTGCCGAGGACATTTGCGATGTCGATGCCCTAAAGGCTTGGCTAGTAACTTTAGTCGAGCAGGTGAGTCGCCGACTAAGAAACCACGATCGAACAGGCAGAACAGTCGAATTGAAAATTCGTTTTTCCGATTTCAAATCGGTAACTCGCTCGCTGACACTTGGAAGTCCGACAAACATCACGAACGAGTTGCTGGAAGCGGGACTCGAGTTGCTCTGCCACCGGCTTCCGAGAAATCACCCGCCTGTCCGTTTGATCGGGTTTGGCGTCAACAATCTCGAACAGACTGGTATTATGCAAATGCAATTGTTTGATGAATCCGATAGAGTGCAACAGCGATCGCTAGACAAAGTTTCTGATGAGATTGCAAAGAAGTTTGGGAAAAACGCTTTGCATCGTGCTACGGGGATCAGGCGAAAGGGATCTTAACCGCGACTTCCAAACGCACGTTGCTGATTATTCACCATGGCAAAATAGTCGCGAGGCACGTTGGTGTAACTTCCGAAGCGATTTTGCGGTCTGAATTGAATCGATACTCTTAACGCATTGGACGCAATTTAGGCGTGCATTGGCGCGATAGCTGGTTCTGGATTTGGATTCGATTTCTGTTTGAGAGCGGTATCGACGAGTTATGCACATTGAAAACTTCGAGACCGAATGGCGATCTACGCCCTAAAAGTTTTCCTTAGTGACATGTTCTGATCGGTTTGCAAATCATTCACGCTTGTTCGTGGTCTTCGGACGTTGGTGAACCACTACCTATGCGATACTCTCTTGCATGAAAGTATCGAGTTCGCACAAACTAGCGGGCCAGATGAGAGACCCATTCCAACCCCTTGCAACGATTGCATATGACACCACCTCCTGCATTCTTGTCCAATGTCGAAATACCACTTGACAGCGCATTGTCAATTTCGGAAGGATCGGCAGATCTTGACCATCACGCTCAAACGGTTACTACCCCGTTTGTTGGCCAATGGCACAAGTTGATCAGTCAAACCAATTGGGAAAAAGGCAAGATAATCTCCGAGTGGAGATCCGCCTTGATTTCCTCAGACTCCGCAACAAACTTCTATAGCGATGAAACATGGTCCAAGCAAGTTGGCGCGGTCACTAGTCAGCACGTTGGTCGATTGCGAAGAGTGTATGATCGATTTGAACAGACTTGCTCTAGCTATCCAGGACTTTATTGGAGTCATTTCTTGGCTGCAATCGACTGGGACGACGCGGAGTTGTGGCTTGAAGGAGCGATGCGAAGCAAGTGGAGCATATCTGATATGCGCAAGACTCGCTGGGAGTCGACCGGCGGCGACCCAAAACACGCACCACGCGACGAAGAGCTGATTACGTCAGAAATCGATGACGATTTCGATCCACTTACCGCAGAAGTGGATGAAGAAACCGATCGGGAAAAACGCGATCGTGCGGAATCGAGCGGGCCGCTGGCCGAAGGTCCAGATTTTGGCGAGGAAGACTATGATCCGGCTATGGCAGGTGCGTCGCAATCTGGCGACCCTCCATTCGAATCCGAGTCATTTGACGCTTCGAAGGAACAAGGGAATCCCTTTGTCGGTTTGCCAAACTTGCCGCCAGATATCTTAGAGGCCCTAGAGCAATTCAAGTTGAGTATAGTTCGACATCGAGCAAGCAAGTGGTCAGATATCTCACAAAAACAGATGCACGACGTATTGGACGCCCTGAAGCTGTTTGTGGACCGCTGAGTACGGCGTCGGTATCCTAACATTCCTAATGTGCCCTCACCTAAAGCAAGAGTCAGCGAATGCGACGCTAACCCTCGTGCGATATTGAGAATTGCGAGTATATTGGAGGCTCGCCACATTGCGCTTGCGCCACATATCAAGGAAGTGAATGATAAAACCAGAGTCGAGTACAACCAATCGAACCAAGTCCTCACCTCCTATCGCAAGCGCGATTGCAACTTTCATATGTGCTTTCTTTGCGTTTTCCGGGTTCGCTTTGTCCCGGTGGACTGCGGCCCCTTATCCTGTGCCGCTGACGCTATGGATCGTAGCCTACGTTGCAGGCGGATACCGGCCGCTCAAGGAATCGGTGACGGCAATATTTTTAGGCAAGCTAAATGTAGATACGTTAATGGTTGCGGCAGCATTGGGGGCTGCCGTTTTGGGGGACTGGGTTGAGGGGGCCGTTCTTTTGTTTCTGTTCTCTTTAAGCGGCACTCTCGAAGCATTTGCAACCTATAGAACAAATCACACGATAGAGTCGTTAGTTCAGCTGCGACCAAGGCAGGCCACCCGGATTTCCAAAGAGTCTTCGGTCGATGAGATCGTGGAGGTAATCGAACTTCAACTGCGCGATGTTGTTCGCGTGCGCCCCGGTGAGCGATTCGCCATTGATGGGATTGTTATTGATGGTGAGTCGTGGGTGGATGAATCCACATTGACCGGAGAAAGTGAATTGATCCACAAAGTAAGCGGGGCTAACGTTTTTTCTGGAACCATGAATGGCCAGGGAACGGTTTCCGTTGAAATGACCAAGGCAATTGCGGACACGACGCTTGAGCGAATCGTCCATATGGTTCATGAAGCCCAGGCGCAAAAGACTCCAACGCAACGCTTTGTCGAATCGTGGCAGCAGCCTTATGTCATCGGAGTATTTGCAATCGCACTTTTAGTCTTTTTAGCTGCGAGATTAATACACACAGCGAGTTGGTACGATGCATTTTATCATTCCATGGTTCTCTTGGTGGCAGCGTCCCCTTGTGCCGTGGTTGTCAGTTCACCATCGGTCATGTTATCGGCCATCGCTTTGGCAGGGAGGCATGGTGTACTTTTCAAAGGGGCTGTACACCTTGAGACTCTTGGCAAGGTCGATGTATTGGCCATGGATAAAACGGGTACGGTCACCATGGGAAAACCAGCCGTGACCGAAGTGTGGACGACACCTGAAACCAATGTGACTAGGTTTCTTTCACTGGCGGCGGCAGTCGAGAAGCAAAGCGAACACCCGCTCGCGGTGCCGATCATTCGGGAGGCCGAGCGGCAAGGAATTTCCGATCAACCGCTTGAATTACATGATTTTCACAGCCATACCGGTCTCGGCGTCTATGCGAGAGTCGAGGGAGTCTGGGTTGGAGCCGGACGGGAAAAATTATTTGAGATCAATCATGTCGAGTTATTGCCAGGTATTCGTGAAAACGCACAGCGGATGCGGGACAAGGGCCAGACGGCGCTGATTGTCATCGCCGCAGAAGAACGAATCGGTGGCGTGATTGGAGTGGCGGATCGTTTGAGGCCTGAAGCGGCAGGTACGATTGCCAAGCTGAAGCGCCTTGGAGTACGCGATATCGTGCTATTGACCGGTGACCACGAGCGGGTCGCATTGGCTATCGCCAAGGAACTAGGAGTGGACGAGGTTCGAGCTGGTTTGCTCCCAGATGGAAAGGTAACGGAACTCTTGCGTCTGTCTAAGAATGGTCGGTGCATTGCCATGATTGGCGACGGCGTGAACGACGCGCCTGCGCTTGCAACGGCCGATGTAGGTATAGCCATGGGAGGCGCGGGAACAGACGTTGCGCTCGAGGTCGCAGATGTCGTCTTAATGAGAGACGACCTTAAGGGATTGCCGATGGCAGTATGGGTCAGTCGACTAGCTCGAAAGCGTGTTCGACAGAATATGGTGTTTGCCTTCGTAACAATCGCGGTTCTCGTGTTATCGACTTTTTACGAGCTCCCGTTGTGGATTGGTGTGCTTGGGCATGAGGGCAGTACCGTGCTGGTCGTACTCAACGGGCTGCGAATGCTCTGGGAACGAACACCCAGTTTTGAAGTTGCGACTGAGAATACTAGTATTCGATCGTGAATCGTGGGATTCACAAATACCGCAGGCTTGTCCTGCTGGATTGTTCTGCTTCCAAGCTAATTAAGGCGAACGGCCCCATTTTTTTGCAAACTGCCGATCGCCCAAGAAAGCTACGCTCGCCAGAGCGTAGAAGGAATCTTTCATTAACGGTTCAACCCCGCTGGTTGCGATGGGAAACTTGAGATGCGAGTGGGCACGAATGCCCAGTAGGAGCGTTCGCCCAAGTCCATCGCTTTCAAATAGCGCCGTGACTCTATCGGTTGATTTAGGAGCAACTGCCCCAAATCGTCTAGCACGGTTACATTGCTCCCGTAAAACGAATGCCCCAGCAAACTGCTGTCGACGGCTGTCGCATCGATCGTGTCCATTCCATCGACTAACAT
>JANLUJ010000690.1:0-3635 GCA_031363425.1 Pirellula sp. | reverse complement strand
TCGTGCCCGCATACTGGTCCGACGAAAGCACCTCGATTCCTTTTTCGTCAGCCATCGCTTCGAGGAATCCAACTTCACGTTGCTCCGTGCTTTCACTGCCTGGGTTGTAACGCAGCATGATCACCTTGCCTTGATGTCCAATAGCATCGGCTAAGCATTTGCCTGCCAAGACCCCACCTCGATGATTGTCCGTCGCGACATAGCTTACGATCTTTGGGCCTTTACCCAGACCGCTGTCAAAGATGACTACGGGGATATTCTCTGCATTGGCTTCCGTGACTACATCCATCAACGATTGCGAATGATTTGGTGCTAACACGATTCCATCCACGCGATTGGTAATAAAATTCTTTACGACTGCAATTTGGCCAGAGGTATCGGCCTCTGTCTCTGGCCCTTTCCAAAGAACTTCGACGTTACCCAGCTCCTTCGCCGCCGCTTCGGCGCCAGCGTGTACCGACCTCCAAAACTGATGGCTGGTGCCTTTGGGTATCACCGCGATTCGAAGCTTGCCACCCTTGGTTCCACTAGTCGGTGTATTCGGATTGGATGGCGACTTATCACAGCCAGCCATCGAAAAAAGCAACATAAAAACGATGCACAAAATCAACTTGGCAGCACGGGAGAGATGCAGCATGAATAGGTACCTTGTGGTGTGAGTGAATGGTCGAACCGCAGGGACGCAAGTATCCCCATGTTTAACCGATCGAGGCCCTCAAGCCTCGATCGCGGGAGCAAGACATGCGACTCGCCGTGCCCTGACGCCCTCACCGCTTCGCGGGTTAAACAAGTTGCAATGACGCAGGAGTAACTTTAACTACTTAAAATCACCAGCCCGAATGATCACTAGTTTTTTCGGGTCGATGAACTTTTGGAACGCTTCTCGCACGTCCTCGGCTTTCAAATTCGCAATTCGAGTTTCTTGCTCTGCGTTGAACGCAAAGGTCCTCCCCAAATTCAAATTCGAACTCAATTGACCAGCGATCGATTGATCCGCCGATCGCGATATCTTGAGCGACTCCAAGAAAGCTTTCTTCGAATCCGTCATCTCCAACTCGGTCGGTCCATCCTTGATAAAACGTTTTAGCTCCTCCATCGCCGCGACTTCAACTGCATCGATATTGCCCGGATTCGTAATCGCATTGATAGTGAATCTCGCATCCGAACCACGCGATGGGATGGTGATAGAACTTGTGACCCCATAGGAAAGACCTTCTTTTTGTCGAATGCGATCGCCGAGCCGCGATGACAAAGTCCCTCCGCCAAGGATGAAGTTGCCAATCTGCAATGGAATGCTCGATGGCGATTCATCATTCATGGTGAACGATAGTCCGGTTAAGAAAACTGCGTTGGCCTTGTCAGGCGTGATGATGTTTTCTTTGGAGCCTGCCACATCGGTCTTCGCCGTTCGCTCGATCGATTTATAACTGGTTCCGGACTTCCAACTGTTTAGAATCTTCTCAATGGCGGGAACCACTTTCTCTGGTTCAAAGTCACCAACGATTCCGATCTCGACCGTACCGGCAGAGAGTTGTTTGTTGTAGATGTCGACGACTTGTTCCAAGCTGACGGTTTTTACATCTTCGATGCTCTCGTTCGTTGTTGGCACGTATCGAACGTCCCCTTTGGAATAGAGCGAAAGAGATCGAGCCAATTGGTTCCCCGCGAGAGCGGCTGGGTCGTTGAGCATCTCCGTCATGCGCGCCGAATTCCTCAATTTCATTTGTTCGAACTCGTCGCTGGCAAAGGCGGGACTTCTCAAGATTTCACCTAACAACTCGATACCCGCCACCAGTGACTCTCTTTTGGCTGTAACGGACAAACTAAGTTGGCCAGCCGATCCACCGCCGCCACCACCACCGCGTCCACCGCGCCCGCGGCCGCCGGCACCACCACCCGCAAAGATCTGAACCCCCAACGCGTCCATCTTCTCCTGCAACGCTTGTCGGTCCATTTTCTTAGTGCCGGACATCATCAACATCGGCAACATACCGGCTGCCGTATTCATGCCCTTGAGTGAATCTTCATTGCCATAGTGCAGCGTCATCGAAAAGGCTACCGTCTCTCCACGATTCTTTTTTGGAATCATCGCGACCTTGATTCCGTCGACCTCCATTCGCTTGGTTCGAGCATCCAAGTTTTCTGGGGTCGGATCGAAAGATTCACCGGCTAGACCTGCCGTTCCACCTTTGTAGTCTTTGACCATGTCTACGATCGAGGTTACTGCTGGAACCGTTAGTCGTTGCGGCGCGTCCGCTGGAATGAACATACCAACGGTTCGGTTATGCTTCTTGAAGTAAGTCTTTGCAACTCGGTTGACTTCCTCTGGTGTAACCGCCGCAAGTCGATCCCTTTGCAAAAAGAACAATCGCCAATCGCCAAGAGCGCTAGCGGAGCTCAGAGTTTGAGCCATTGCCGCTGCGTTCGACAAAGTTTGTTCGGTACGACGTTTGGCGCGAATCTTGGCTCGCTCGATCTCTTCGGACTTGAACGTTGCGTTCTCGATATCGTCGATCGTCTTGAGCAGCAGATCGTTGACCTTTTCGAGTTTGCCTTCAGCAGGCTCGGTCGAAAAGGAAAAAAGCCCTGGGTCATGGGAGTTGTCGGCAAAGGCCCCGGCGCTTGTTGCAAGCCTTGTTTCGACGAGTACTTGATCGAGCAATCCTACTTTGTCTTCCGATAGGATGCTTGCTAATACCGATAACGGAGCCCAATCGGGATGCGCTGCGGCAGGAATATGGTAGACGACGTTGATTGCCCCAACGCTGCCGACGCGACGAAGCACAACAGACCGTTCGCCATCTTGTGGCGGCTCTTCGGTATAGGTCGCATCGAGTCGTCTGGTTGGCTTGGGAATCGCACCAAGATATTTCGTTACGTACTCCAAGGCCTTGGCTTCTTCGAACTTGCCAGTGACGACGAGTACGACGTTATCTGGCTGATAGTATTTGCGATAGAAATCTTGAAGGTTGTTGATGGGCACGCGTTCGATATCGGACCTGTTGCCGATGGTGCTTTTACCGTAGTTGTGCCATTCGTAAGCGACCGCTTGGACGCGTTGCGAGAGGACTGCTTGCGGACTGTTTTCACCTCGCTCAAACTCATTGCGAACTACCGTAAACTCGGACATCAAGTCTTCGCGTTTGATGTAGCTGTTGACCAGCCGATCGGACTCCATATGAATAGCGAAGTCCAAATTCTCATCCGTGGCAGGTAGGGTTTCAAAATAGTTGGTGCGGTCGACGTTGGTTGTGCCATTGAAACTGGCGCCATGGTCTCGTAAGGCTTTTGGCACTTCAGGAAACGTAGGCGTTCCTTTGAACACAAGGTGTTCGAGCAAGTGCGCCATGCCCGCTTCGCCATAACCTTCATGGCGTGAGCCGACCAGAACCGTCATGTTGACCGTAATGGTTGATCTCGATGCGTCGGGCAATAGCAAAACGCGAGCGCCGTTTGGGTAACGGTATTCGGTGACCCCCTCGACCGACGCAACTTTTTCGTACGCGTCTCTGGCGATTAAAGTGTTCGCCATGAAAAGGATCATGGCAATGCTGAAGCATTTACGCATACAAGGGTACTCCGAATTAGATGATGACGAATAAAGGAATCGGCTTCGTGCAAAGAGAGACTCACGG
>JANLUJ010000669.1:0-2249 GCA_031363425.1 Pirellula sp. | reverse complement strand
TTGATCGCGAACTTGTGTGGCAGTCATCGCATTGGTTACGTTGACTGCAACGTTCGTTCCAGCAACGCCGGGCAGTCCGATAATGATGGCTGGATCCGCACCCGAGATCGAATAAGTTCCAATGGCACTCAGACCTGCGACGTTCAAGACATTCGGTGTGCCTGTGCTCGTTGCAACACTGAGACCGGCGGTAGCCAACGTCGTGCGTACATTTGCGGCTAACTGTTGAGGCGTATCAGTTGTTGCAAATGGAATATCGGTGGCTAAAGTTGGAGCCGACCTAAATGTAAAGTTTGTCCCGTTGATTCGGATTTGATCTCCGTCAGCGATACTCTCACCGCTCGGTACATTCAGCACCAAACCCAGATCGACTTCAAAGGTTTTTCCGCTGATGATAAACGTATCGCCATCCGCAAGACGATCGCCTGCTATTGCGACTAGCTCTTGACCGCCACGCAGCGTATCGCCCGTTCTGAAGTCACCACTCGTACTGAACTCGAAACGGATTCGAACATCTCGTTGTCCAGCCAGAGGGGCCAGATTGATTCTCGCTTGCCTCCATCCTTGGCCGTCGTAGAGCTCCGAAGAAATGTAGGTTTGGCCGTAGATGTCTTGGTTGCCAGTAACGGGAACATCAAATTCGTCAGGCTGCCCAGCGCCTGTGTACGACCCGGCCGTTCGTGCCGAGTTGTTCGTTCCCAGCAGTACCCATTGTCCATCGGCTCCAGCGCCATAGACACGGAATGCGTCCAACGCAGCTTTATTGTCGCCAGCTGGGCTACCACTCGCATTGTCGTTGGCCGCTGCGTTTTGATTCACTGTCGAATAGTTGAAATACAATACTGGCTGATCGTTAGCTGAGTACTCGCGCAAATCGATCAAGTCGCTTTCGATTGCACCTAGTGCCCCACCGGGTAGAGCCGAATTATCGTAGAAACCCGCGACATCATAAATGCCATTCCAAGTACCAACTTGTTTGTCTGCGCCCTTCGGATCGGAAAATCCAAATTTAAGACTTCGGTCGCCTACTGTTTCGTTACGGGAATTATTAAAATCCAACGGACGACCATGACCCACAGTGGCGCCATCCTGCAGAGTTGAGTGCCAAAGGTTGACGTCCAATGATGAAAAATCAATCCCAGCGACGTTACCCAGTTGCGTGCTTTGTACAAAGGATTCTCCGCGAGCGAAAATCGGTTGAAGAATTCCGGCTGTATTGAAGGCGTAGATACGGCCCGCAGCCGTGATGCCGAAAAGCATATTTGCAAATCGTCCGTTTTCTACATTCCGTGGACCAGCACTCATGCCGGTAAAAACAATTGGAGCGTTGGTAGAGGGATCTCGGATTATCCCAACCAAAGTACCAGTCCCATTATTGCCAGGACCGATACTTGGAGTCACGAGCTCCCCTTGATTTGATACTCCAAAGAATTGAGAACCAACCGAGGCGAAACCGGTAATCAATCCCGCTGCAGCATCAAAGTATCCATATTCCCACTGACTTCCGCCCGCTCCGGCCAGCTTCGTACCGTCATTCGTGTTTTTGGATTGTAGTCCGGCTTGGAAATCTATAGCCGCGCCTGTATCTGGATTCAAACGATAGATGACATTCTTGACAATCAAACCGGTATTGAGTGGATTCTCATTAAACGTCCCGTTGCCTCGGCGACTGCCTACACCATAAAAAGTCGCCGACGCAGGATTGTTTCCTGTATCAGGATCAATGTTCGTAAAGGTAAGTGCCGTAAAGATGTAACCATCTCCTACGGCCGTGGTTCCAATCATGCTCTGTCGGACAACGGGAGCTCCGCCGACCACTGGGTAAAGACCATACGTCGTCAACCCAGGTCCAACTCCTGCGCCGATGGCGACGCCAGCATCGCCAATGTCAATGCCAAACACGCTACCGCTATTGGCATCCGTAACGGCACCCGCATCCGGGGCGCGAGTTCCAAAGGCCCTGCCTGCGGGCGAAACTGCGATGTCATGAACCGTTCTTGAATTGTTGGTTAAATTGATTGGGTTGATACCATCGTTGCTCGCTTCTGCTTCCTTTGCACCTGTCAGCGCATTGGCGTATTGCATCCGAGATTGGCCGCCACTGTTGGTCGCAACGAACAGGGTCACATCGGACAGATTAAAGGGTACCGCGTTTGGAAGACCAGGGTTGCCGGAATTCGGAGCAGCGGTGGATTGAGTCGTATTTGTTTCGGAACCAAACGCAGTCTGAACGGGTGCTGCATTTGTTG
>JANLUJ010000352.1:0-6583 GCA_031363425.1 Pirellula sp. | reverse complement strand
CGAATGAAGTACAAAGTCGTTCGCTTGGCCGAAGTCAACGATTCGCCAGTGATCGAAGAGTTTTGCAAGGCCCTAGCTGCCGGCAGAGTCAATCAAAACACTGCACAAGCTGCCGCTTGGCACGTCGCGAATGGTTTGACTTGGGAAGAATTGCTTCACAAGCCTCGCGTCATATCGGAGTACACTGGCGTCGAAATGTTCTTCTCAGGATTCGAAGTTCAAGCTGCGATGCGATTGACCGCGGTTGCGACGCAGGAAGCGGAGCGGCTTGCTAGCTACAACGCGTCTAACAAAGTAAGCACGCAAAGCAAAGTCGAGAATGAATCAGTAGGCGATTCGCTCGCTAAATAGCGCTACGCATTGGCACTGCAATTTTTGGCTTCCACGAATTGCAAGGCTCTCGAATACAAAGCCTCGGATCGCTTCCGAGGCTTTTTTCGTTTTACATGGCTGGGCTACGCGAAAGACGTATCTAAGTGTAAATTCATACTCCGTTCGCCAATCTGGCAACAACCTTACATGACGCCATCCAATTTCCTAAGTGTTCACAATGAAAACGGACGAGTTACGAGAAAAATATCTGTCCTTCTTCCAGTCCAAGGGCCATCATCGGCAAGCCAGCGATGTTTTGGTTCCAACATGGGATCCCTCCGTGCTCTTTACCCCGGCTGGAATGAATCAGTTCAAGGACCATTTTCTAGGAAAGGTTAAACTGGATTTTACACGTGCGACCACCTGCCAAAAGTGTTTACGGACCGGCGACATCGACAACGTTGGCCGAACAGCCTACCACCATACCTTTTTCGAAATGCTCGGCAATTTCAGCTTCGGCGACTATTTCAAAAAGGATGCAATCGCATGGGCTTGGGAATTTCTAACGGACAAGAAGTGGCTGGCCATCGATCCCGCTCGACTGACCGTCACCGTCTACAAAGATGACGACGAAGCGTTCAAACTTTGGAACGAGAATATCGGACTTCCCACGAGCCGAATTAGCCGACTCGAGGAAGATGAAAATTTCTGGCCGGCGTCGGCCCCTAGTCAAGGTCCAGACGGTGTCTGTGGTCCATGCAGCGAAATTTATTTTACTCTGGACTCTGGCAAAACGGTCGAAATCTGGAACCTCGTGTTTACGCAGTTCAATCGTGTCGGAGATCCGCCGGACAACCTTCGTCCCTTGCCAAGCAAGAATATCGATACAGGCATGGGCATGGAACGAACCGCCAGCGTTCTACAAAATGTCACGACCAATTTCCATATCGATATTCTCTTGCCGATCGTTCAGGCCGCATCGGAAGTTTGCGGCGTTCCCTACCTATACGAAAGCGACAATGGACGTCGGCTTAGGAGGATCACGGACCATGTGCGCGCATGCACATTTGCGATCCATGAAAACGTGTATCCCGGGCCAAAAAAAGCCCGCTATGTCATCAAACGGTTGTTGCGAAGAGCGGTCCTTGACGGCCACCAAATGGGGTTGCGCGAGCCATTCCTTCACCAGCTGGTACCCACGGTGGCTCAAATGATGAAAGCCGTCTATCCAGAGCTCTCGCAAACCACGGAACGCGTCGCACAAGTCATGCGCCGCGAAGAGTCCGATTTCTTTGCGACGATCGATTCTGGTCTAGATAGAATTGGACGCGTGTTCAATGACATGCAATCATCCGGACGCGTCATGGTCGATGGCCAGGAGGCTGCAAACCTCTATCAAACGTATGGCGTTCCCCCCGAGATGTTCCAACAAATCGCAGCCGAAAAGAACTACACGTTCGACTGGGACGGTTACCGAACCGCCATGGGAGAACACGGAAAAATAAGTGGTGGCGGCGGCATGGAACTATTCGAAACGGGACCGATCGAAACACTCAAGGAAGCACTTCAGCATTGCGAGTTTTTAGGCTACGAAAAAACCAGTGCTGACGCGATCGTTAAGGGGATTATCGTTGGCAAGCCAAAGGCGGACCATTTAGTTGGATCGGTAAAAACATCGAAGGTTAACGAAATGACCCGCATCGTATTGGATCGAACACCTTTCTACGGCGAAAGCGGTGGTCAACTAGGTGATTCTGGCCAGTTGCTCGGCTCCAATGGATGTTTTGACGTTACGGATACACAACGAAGCGGTGATTTGATTATTCACTACGGTTCCATGACTTCGGGTGAACTCAAAGAAGGAGACATGATCAATGCCAAGGTAAATGAGACCCATCGCGATGCGATTCGACGCGCTCACTCAGCAACGCACATCCTCCATCATGCGCTGCAAAAAACCGTGGGCGGACATGCCCAACAACAGGGTAGCAAGGTCGATGCCGATTGGCTGCGATTTGACTTCAGCAATCAAGAACCGCTCACCGAAGAGCAGCTCAAAACCGTCGAGTCGATCTCCAACGATCGCATCCAAGATGCCGATTCAATCGATTGGAAATTGGTTCCACTTGCAACTGCTCGAGAAGCCGGAGCGATGATGCTCTTTGGCGAGAAATACCCCGACCCAGTTCGAATGGTTTGCATTGGCGATTTTTCCAAGGAACTATGCGGTGGCACACATGCAAATCGAACCGACGAAATCGAATTGATCGAGATCTTGGCTGAAGAAAGCGTAGCTTCCGGAATTCGCCGAATTACCGCGTTGACCGGTAAACGCGCTAGTGAACAACGCCAAAAGGTCGAACAGCTCGCAAGACAGGCAGCATCGCTCGTCGGCTGCTCCGTCGCAAGCATAGGCGACAAAACGATGGAATTGGTAACTGCCGTGCGCAAACTAAAGAAGATGGCGAGCGGAACCGGAAACGAACCCGTACCGGAACTCATTGTCAAAGGCAAGAATACGCCAACCAGTGAGAAGTATGCGATTACGAGAACAGCATTCAAGCAGGCGGCTCGAGCACTAAACGTTTCGTTAGAAGAAGTCCCTCACCGAATCGAGGCTTTGCTCATGGAGCAAGCTCAGTTGCACCAACAATTGAAGCAAATGTCAACGAGCGGCGGAATGTCTGTCGACGATCTGCTGAGTCAGGCCGAGATGGTTTCAGGGACCCAGTTAATCGTTGCCGAAACTCCCAATGCCAATGCCGGAATGATGCGCCAATGGATCGACCAATTGAGAAAACGATCGACGGAACCCATTGCAATTTTGCTCGCCAATTGTGTCGACGACAAAGTCACGCTGATTGCGGGAATA
Source organism: Pirellula sp. (assembly GCA_031363425.1). Classification (GTDB taxonomy): domain Bacteria; phylum Planctomycetota; class Planctomycetia; order Pirellulales; family Pirellulaceae; genus JBKCUI01. The sequence continues at coordinate 3,399 of JANLUJ010000352.1, read as the reverse complement.
AGTCAAACGCTGGTGGAGCGCGGTTTCAGTGCAGGCAAATGGATTACGCCAGTCGCAGAAACGGTTGGCGGCGGCGGCGGCGGCAAACCAGATCTTGCACAAGCGGGCGGGAAACTTCCAGCGAAGTTGCCAGAAGCATTGCAAGTTGCAAAAGATACTTGGCATTCCATGTTGGCTTAGTGTCGCCGATGGGTAAACCGTGAATTTGCAACTTGGATGCGTCCCCCTTGCATAGGCTTGGAGTTATGATTGTTAATATCGTAATCGTGTTAAACCATAAGCCGCGTGCGCTAGCCGCGCAACAAATTGACAATGATGCTTGCGTGTCTCGCGACCGTGGCCAAATAATTTTTCTCTCCATTGCTTTTGCCAAGAGCTTCTGAATGTCGAATCCAGCAAACGGCCAAATCGCTAACGTCCTCAATGAAACACGCCTCTTCCCGCCTAGCGATATGTTCTCGAAACAGGCAGTCATTGGCTCGCTAACCGCGTATGAGAACCTTTACAAAGAATCGTTGAGCGACATCGAAGGATTTTGGTCGAAACAAGCCAAAGATCATTTGCATTGGTTTGAACCCTTTCACACCACGCTCGAATGGAAGAACCCGCTTGCCAAATGGTTCATGGGAGGAAAGACAAACGTCTCTTACAATTGCCTTGATGCTCACGTCCTTGGCGGAAATGGAGATCGCGTGGCTTTCCACTGGGAAGGCGAACCGGGTGATCGCCGCACGATTACCTACGCCGACATGCTGCGAGACGTTTGTCGATTTGCAAACGGCTTGAAACAACTCGGCATCAAGAAAGGGGACCGTGTTAGCATCTACATGCCAATGGTCCCAGAGCTTGCCGTCGCCATGTTGGCGTGCGCACGAATCGGAGCAATCCATTCCGTGATCTTCGGCGGCTTTAGCGCTGAGGCTATTTCCGATCGAAATAACGACGCTCAAGCCAAACTGCTTATCACGGCTGATGGCGGCTGGCGTCGAGGGAAAGCATTGTCGTTGAAGGAAACAGCCGACGAAGCCTTAGCCAAAAGCCCGACCGTAGAAAAGTGCATCGTGCTCAAACGTGTTGGAAACGCAACCAACATGCACACCGACCGAGATGTTTGGTGGCATGATTTAGTTTCGAATGTTTCCGAGGACTGCCCCGCCGAACCTATGGACAGCGAGGATTCATTATTCATTTTGTACACCAGCGGTTCGACTGGAAAACCTAAAGGAATTCGCCACACAACAGCCGGCTACAATTTGTACGTCAAGCGGACCTTTCAATGGGTCTTTGACTACCGCCAAGAAGATATTTTTTGGTGCACCGCCGATTGCGGATGGATTACCGGCCACAGTTACATTGTTTATGGTCCGATGTCGGCGGGTGCAACCCAAGTGATGTACGAGGGGGCGCCCAATTGGCCGCAGGAAGATCGCTTCTGGGAAATCATCGAACGTTACAAAGTCTCCATTCTCTATACAGCACCAACTGCCATCCGCACTTTTATTAAGTGGGGTGATCATCACGTCGACAAGCACGACCTCAGTTCATTGCGACTTCTTGGAAGCGTTGGCGAAGGCATCAACCCAGAAGCGTGGATTTGGTATTATGAGAAGATCGGTGGTGGCCGTTGTCCGATTGTCGACACTTGGTGGCAAACGGAAACCGGTGGCATAATGATGTCGCCGCTCCCGGGCGCTATCGCATGCAAACCCGGCTCGTGCACTCGGCCAATGCCTGGCATTGTGCCGCGACTACTGGGTAACTCCTTGAATGATGTGGATGCTAACCATGGTGGTATGTTGTGCATCGAGAAACCGTGGCCAGGAATGTTGCGAGGAATTTGGGGTGATGATGCTCGCTATCAGCAGCAATATTGGTCGCTTGTCCCAGGCATGTACTTGACCGGCGACAATGCCAGGCAAGATGACGACGGATACTATTGGATCATGGGTCGCATCGATGATGTGATCAATGTCTCGGGACATAGACTCAGTACGATCGAGGTGGAGAGCGCACTAGTTAGTCATCCGGCAGTCGCAGAAGCGGCCGCCGTTGGGCGGCCCGATGAAATCAAGGGTCAAGCCATCACCGTGTTCGTAACACTAAAGAACCATGAGCCAACGGATGAGATGCGAGAATCGCTCAAAAAGCACGTGAGAAAAGAGATCGGTGCACTTGCAGTTCCTGACGAAGTGCGTTTTACATCATCGCTTCCCAAGACTCGTAGCGGTAAGATCATGCGCCGGCTACTTCGAGACATCGCCGCGGGCAAGGAAGGCACTGGCGATACATCGACACTTGAAGATTATTCCGTCTTGGTCCGTTTACGTAACGACGACGAGTCGTAGCAGCATCCTCAACGTGGCGGACGCTACTAGCGTCAACAAACCAACATAATCACATAGCCTGACGCAAGTTGTTGATTTCTAAAATCTCCGCGTCACTTAGACGGAACTCCAAAGCGCTACGAATGCGTGCGACATGCTCTGGAGTACGGATGCCAACAATGGCCGCCGTGACCGCAGGCTGGTGCAGTACCCAGGCCAATGCAGCTTCTGCGGCGATACGGTCATGACGCGAACTAATCTCGCCAAGGATCTCGGCCAATTTTAGATTGCGAGAGAGGCAAGGTTCGCGAAAATCGGCAGTGCGTACCCGCCAATCGTCCATTGGCAGGTTTGCTACGCGCTCCTGCGACATCGTTCCCGATAACAACCCCGAGGCCATCGGCGAATAAGCAAGAACCCCTAAATTATGTTCTGCGGCGTAAGGCAAAATCTCCTGCTCGATCTCTGGTCTTGCCAGAGAATAAAGGGGCTGAATGGACGAAATCGGATCGATCGCTTGCGCCCGTTTCATTTGTTGGACGTTGAAATTCGATACGCCAATCCAGCGTACTTTCCCCTCCAATTTGAGCTCGGCTAGGGTCGACCAAGCTTCTTCGATCAAATCATCCGGTTGAGGCCAATGGACCTGATACAAATCGATCGCGTCGACACGCAATCTTATTAGGCTTTCCTCACATTCTCTACGAATGGACGATGCCGTAAGATTCCTCTCAATCTGCCCCTCTTGATTCCAAGTTTTGCCGCATTTGGTGAATACATACGGACGACGTCCTGATTGGCTTCTAATCGCTCGAGCAACCAGCTCTTCCGATAGCCCTAGCCCATATACGGCAGCCGTGTCAATCCAATTCATTCCAGCCTCCAATCCCGCATGAATCGCATTGATCGAAACGCGGTGATCTTGCGAACTCCATGCGATCGCCCATGCTCCAATTCCTAGCGGCGATAGGAACATGTCTGAATTGCCCAGTTGTTTTTTTTGCATCGCGGACTCCGACTACCATTTCGAAAAGGCGACCGGCAGAATGAAAAGGACCAGTAGCACGACGCGCGA
>JANLUJ010000602.1:0-3765 GCA_031363425.1 Pirellula sp. | reverse complement strand
TTCCCAGTCTTCCATTCGACACAGGCTGGGAAGCCATTGTTGTGGCCATGTCCCATGTACACATAGTCGCCTATCATGATCATCCCACCATGATGGTTTTGGAGCTCCTTACTAGTCTTGTAATAGACTTCCTTGGCTTGGAGCAGTTTCCCTTTCTTGGAGATCTCTAACAAAGCGGTTCCACCATCGTCGTAGCCAGTCGAGCAAAAAACGTAGTTGTCTTTGGCTAAAGGTGTTGGAATGTTTGCGGTTCGGTTAGCTATGCGGTCGTAATTCCAAAGCAGAGTGCCCAATTTGGCATCGTAGCCAACCATTCCGTGACCTATCAACTGAACATACTGTTTGACGCCGGCTGCGTTGGAAATGATTATTGAGGAATACCCCGCTCCGTCGTTCCCTTGCAGCTTGCCCTCTGGTGCCTTTCCCTTCCATACAATGTCACCTGTTTTCTTGTTCAGGGCTGCGACCATCGCATCGGGCGCTCCAGGGGTGCATAGAAGTAGATCACCGTCGACTAAAGGGGATTCGCTATAACCCCAACTTGATTCTATCTTGCCGCCGAAGTCTCTGGTAAAGCTGGTTTTCCAAACGATTCCACCACCATCTAACTTGCAACAAACCAAAATACCGTCGTTAGACAGGGCATACACGAGCCCGCTCGCCAAGTCGATAGTTGGACTGCAATTCGGATCATCCTTAGCAGGGGTGAACGGAGTGGTCCATTCCGTCTCACCATTTGATTGATCTAAACAGACAACGTTGGTGTTTCCATCCCTATTGCCCATCGTAATGATCTTGCCATTTGCGATCGCTACGCTGGCCATCCCCTTACCGAGCCCTTTAACGCTATAAACAACCGCGGGACCTCGGTCTGGCCAGGCTCCAAGCAGCCCCTTTTCGGCTGAGATGCCATCTCGATTTGGACCACGCCATTGATTCCATTGTGAGTATGAACTCTCTGCGAGCAATCCACCAAACAACAAGGAAAACGCAACGGTTCGAATGAGCATAATGGCCTCGTGAAAAATAATTATGTTTTTGGATTGTATCGTTAACATGGAGCTTGTTTCTTTCTGTTCGGGATCAAATGGGTTTAAACGACGAAAGCCCGGAACATAATTTAGGATGTTGAGCCAACCGAATGAAAAACTACCGGCGGCTAGCTCCTTGCCGCTAACGTTTAAACCTAATTCTTAGATGCAATCTACTGCTAGTGCTGGTCCGTAGAACCGGAGAGTTGTTGTTCTACTTGATCTGCTTGCCACGCGACGGCAGAAATGATTTTAGCAATCTCTCCAGCGTCCGTTAGGTCTGCAAGCAAATTGGAACGCAACACCAGTACTTCGCCATCTGGCATGCGTCGTATCGCAAAGGCTCCATGAACTACGGAATCATTGTTTCGAAGGACAGTCATGGCTGCCGATGGATTGATGGTACCACATGTACTCCAGACGCCCAAAACGCGATTCCCGTCCGAGTCCTTTCGATCCAATTCGAGGAAGACTTTTTGGCGTCGCGACGACGCTAGCGGAACGATTGCAGAGTATACGTTTTTGTCGGTTTCTTCGAGAGTCCAACCGAACTGCTGAGCCATTCGCTGAATTTGAGTCAACAAGTCTTCTGCACTCGCGGGTCTAGCCGCGGAAAAATCTAGGTGCTGCTGCGAAGCCGTTGCAGCTCCAATTCCTGTAGCTTGCGATGCGTTTGCAATTGGGGGTTGCATCCCCTGCGGTTGTTGCAACATTTGAGGCAGCATCATCCCAAGACCGAACCCAAGCGGAGAGCCACCACCTGCATTTCCGGCTGCCTGGATAGCATTGCCGGCGGCATACATCGTGTACGATCGCAAATCGCCGAGAACCGCCATGCTAGACTTTGCATCGATCGCCTTTTGTACCTCTTCAGGAGGCGAAATATTGCTGATGAAAAACTCCGTCAATTCAAGTCCATATTTGGAAAACTGATCACCAAGTTTCACTCGAGCTGCAGCGCTGATGTCGTCCATGCGAGCAGGCATGTCCAACAAACCGATTCCGGATGTCGCGAGCAAATCGGTCAAGCCTGCAACTATGATGTCTCGCAAGTAATTGACAATTTCCTCGGTGGTGAATTTTCCTTGCGTACCGACGATTGAATTGAGCAGCAAAGCACCGTCCGCAACTCGATACGCGAACTTGCCATAGCCTCGCATGCGAACGACACCAAATTGAGGATCGCGAAGCGTGATCGGATTCCGCGTTCCCCAACGTTGATCGATAAACGTTTGTTTGCCGATGAAGTAAACACAGGCTTGAAATGGAGATTTTTCGAATGGGGCGGTTAAAATCCGACCAATGATCGGCAGATTGGCGGTCGTCAAGGTAACTCGACCTGGGCCAAAGCAATCCATCGCACGACCGTCACGAAAGAAGATGGCTTCTTGAGACTGCTGTACTATTAATTGGGCACCAAACTGAATGGCCGCAGTGCCTGCTTCTGGAACCCGAGCCACAAGGGACTGATTAGTCTGATCGATAAAGTCAATAACTTCCAAACGAAACACGGCAACACTCCTAAACTCAAAATCCGGTGAATACGACCAACGACTTGGTTTCAAGGTGATCGGCAGCAGGCGACATTGTAGCCAAGAAAAGAGAAGCCGTGACAGTACTAGATCTTTGTAACAGGCCGCTTTGGTGGGGGAGGCGCAAGCATCCTTGCTTTATCGTCCTGAGGCACCGTGGGAGTTGTTCGTGGTGGCCGAGCATTTGCTTTGGGAGGTGGGTTCAAATCCGTAAACGACTCGGCCCATTCCCATCCAAGCGGATGGCTCAACTCCCGTTCCGCCAGGAGCGCCCAGGGTGTCCCTTTATGCTTTTCAACGACGCCACGAAGCAAATCCGTTGCCTGTTTTGCTTCCTTCTCGAGCTTGCTGTCAACCGTTATTTTGTCGGTTGGATTGAGCTTCCACGTATTGCTTCCAGGCTTCTCGAAATTTATCCCCCGTTTTGCCTTTGCAAGCATCGCGTTGTAGGCTTCGGCACGAACTTTGGCAGCGATCGACGTGCCGAAAGATAGGTCGAAGCTTGCGAGCCAGCGAGGAGACGTTTCTTTGCTTCGCGACTTTTCACCTTCGGCAAGCACGGTGCATAGATTAAAAAGTTCAGGAGCGAGTCGAGCAGACTCTTGCTGCGCCAAAGTCAGTTCGCGAATAAAAGTCGCCTCCTCCTTTTTGATGAATACTTGTTGAGGCTTATCGAGCGTGCCGACCCTAGCGATCTGAGCCGCTTGAATAAGTGCTGCCCGCAGAGGGCTCTTTCGGATCTTAGACATGTACTCCGATTCGCTAAGATAGTCGGGACGATACAGGTCCATAATCTCGGGAGAAAAGAAGTAGCTCATTCGAGATGCAAAGGGTTCGATTTTTCCAGCGTCTATTTTCTTACCAACCAGTCGATTCGGATGGATGGAAAAATAGATACCACCTGTCTCATAACACATTCGAGCAAGAGCGTACGGGCCGAAACCGGAATCGATGACGGGCTCCTCGAAATAGTTGTCTTGGTAGCCTAACGAGACTCGTTCCGGCAACAACGTTTCAGGCCCTTGGTCGACTTGCCGCCAGTCTGGCGTTTGGTCAAACTTGGGATCCGGGTCCACAAATTTGATGTAAGTGAATTCGCGTCCGAACGGAGCTGGTACTCCCAGAACATGGGATTGGATTGCGAACCGCTTGCAGATTGCAATTGCTTCCTCAGCCAACTGCATATCGTCGCCGCGTTCGTC
>JANLUJ010000590.1:0-2014 GCA_031363425.1 Pirellula sp. | reverse complement strand
AATGGTGGCCTTCCCGAGAGGCAAGTGTAGAGAACAGCGCCAAGCGAGTAGACATCCGATCGAAAGCCAATTGCATTGATCTTACCAGCCGCTTGCTCTGGTGGCATGTAACTCGGCGTGCCAAGCACGTCTCCGCTAACCGTAAAACCTGTTTCGTCTGTGATTCGCTTGGCGAGCCCGAAATCGGTAACACGTGGCCGACCATCACGTTCCAACAGGACATTGGAGGGCTTAAGATCGCGGTGAATTACACCTTGATCATGTGCATACTGAACTGCATTAGCTACCGATCGAAGGAGTGTGGATGCGTCCTCCGGTTTCATCGGTCCCTGTGACAGCAATTCGGAGAGGTTTATTCCCTCCACGAAGGCCATCGAGAAGAAATGATCCCCCTTGTACTCTCCAACTTCGTAGACAGGAACGATGTTCGGATGGTCGAGGCTCGCAGCTGCCTCCGCTTCACTGTAGAACCGTCGAACTTCTGAGGTCGACGCGAACTGGCCGCTGTTGATCATTTTGATGGCGACGATGCGATTCAAACTAATTTGCCGTGCACGATAGACCGTACCCATCCCACCTCGAGCGACCATCTCCAATAGTTCGTAATCGCCGAAATAGTGGATTGTCTTCGGAACAGCATTTCCCTTTGGCTCCCTGTTTGAAAAGGCACCGGTATCGCAAGGCCGATCTGTTTTGGGAACTACAGTCTTAGGAAATGCGTTCGGCAAATCTGCGGTGTTTTCAAACAGAGTCGCTACGCTGGCTAGCGGCAACTCGGGAAATCGATCGACATACTCTTCCACGGCCAGTGGGTTACCGAACCGGCGACGGTATTCGATATCGATCCCAATCAGTTGCAATAGAAGCCTCCTACGGTTGGCTTCTGTGACGTTCGCCAAATGATGTTCGATCTCGGCTTGCCCCTCATCCAACCACGATCTTTCAAAAGCGTCGCAAACCCGATCGATCCATTTGTCTTCGCTGAGTGAATCGAAATCGTCGTTGCTCATTTGTTACAAACCGGATGGAGAGTTGGTGTCAGCCTGAGGACAGCCTGGATGCAACCAACTATTTTACAATACCCATCCGACGTCAAAAGCCGACAATTTATTTGCGATTGAGGAGAAGGAAATAATCCCACGAGACCAACTCGGGGGTATTCAAATACTAAATGTATTCAGCTAACCTGTAGCTTGACCTATTGAACTCTTGCTGCAGTTTCCGTATCGCAAAGTTATTAACATGACAATAAGTGATTCGTCTGTCACACGCTGGTTAACACGGCTTGAAACTGGCGACGACTTGGCGGCAGACAGGCTCTGGCACGTCTATTTCGATCGGTTAGTGCATCTGGCGCACGGACGATTGCAGACTAAGCATCGCAAAATTGTTGACGCCGAGGATATAGCGCTCAGTGCGTTCCACAGCTTCTGTCGCGGGGTCGAAAACCAGAAATTCCCTGCACTTTCAGACAGACACGGGCTTTGGCGGCTGCTGGTCACCATCACGATTCACAAACTGCTTCACGCCGTTCGCGATGAGAATCGATTGAAGCGTGGTGGACAATTTCACGAACTCAAGGGTTTGGATTTTTCGAGCGATAGCTTTGCAGCCGTCAATCTAGTCGTGAGTCGAGAACCATCGCCAGAATTTGCAGTCGAGGTTGCGGAACAGTATGAACTGATGATGGCCTCGCTGGGAGATGAAGAACTGGCACAGCTTGCAACTTGGAAAATGGAGGGTTACACCAATGAAGAGATCGCAAAAAAGGCGAACAGAGCGACCCGAACAATTGAACGCAAACTGCAACTTATTCGAAAGATCTGGATCCATCATCAAGTCGACGCGGATTGAAAATTCCATTTTATTTGATTGATGTGACGAAATCCATGTCGGGTCAAAGTCGTGAAGGGGCATAGTCACTTATCAAGATCAATGGTTAGAAAGGCGAGCTGAAGGCTGAAACCTACCAGTTGAGCCTGAGGCGCTAGCCGATCAATGCCCAAGAAATCGG
>JANLUJ010000503.1:0-2155 GCA_031363425.1 Pirellula sp. | reverse complement strand
TCAACCGTTTCACTAAATATCATTTCGCCTGAAAAAACAGTCCCCAGACGATCCGGATCGATGGTCGAGAACGCGATACCGGACATGCGACACGCTTGCATTGCAGCGGCGAATCCCAACTGAATTTCCCGACACATTACCTTGATAATCTTACGCGGCTGAACGTGTTCTTTAGGATCGAAGTCACGAATGACCGTACCCATCCAGTGCATCCCGTGCATCCCGTCGATACCGAATTCAGGCGGAAGTAGTCTCACAGCTGACTCACCGCGAACCAAGGACTCATATAACACATCGACATCGTGGCCTAGAGGCGTAATAGCACCATAGCCGGAAATCACGATGTCGTCTGGTTCAATATGCTCCATAAATTTCATCGCTCGACCTAAATCTGATAATTCGAGTCGTGCACCAGCTCATCAGCCTGACCACTTCGGATTCGTAGCTTTGGCTTTTCCAGTACTACGGTCGAATGAGGAGCAACACTGCTTGTGACCCACACGCTCGAGCCGATAACGCTATCGTGTCCCACTGTGGTTCTGCCTCCGAGTATGGTTGCGTTGGCATAGATTACGACGCGATCCTCAATGGTCGGATGTCGTTTGGTGCCTCGGATCAATTGGCCGTCAGCGTCCGTGGCGAAGCTCAAGGCGCCAAGCGTCACCCCTTGATAGATCTTGACATGATCACCGATGTCGCAGGTTTCGCCGATAACCACCCCTGTTCCATGATCGATGAAAAATGATTCGCCAATCCTGGCGCCTGGGTGAATATCAATTCCGGTTTGCTTATGAGCCCATTCGGTCATCATGCGAGGGATAAATGGAACGGCGAAATGAACCAGTTCGTGGGCGATACGATATATCGTCACAGCTTCTAAACCGGGGAAGCAAAAAATGATCTCATCGCGATTGGAAACGCTTGGGTCTCCGTCGTACGCGGCTTCGACATCTTTAGCCAATGCCCCTCTCAGCTGCGGGATTCTTTCCAACAAAGCGATCGCAATGGACTGTCCCTTGGCCTCGTAGTCGATCGCATTGTCGCATGGGTTCTCGTTAGGCGACTTGGCATCCACGCGGTCCGAATGCAACAGAGCTCGCGCAATTTGAGTCGTCATGCGATCGTGCAACGAGTCCACCAAATTACCGACGTGGTACGTAACGTTGCCGGCATGCAATCCTTCTCGACGACGAAAACCTGGATATAGCAAGTCTTTTAAGTCTTCGAGGATTTGCACTATCACTTCGTACTTAGGAAGTGGGCAATGCCCTAAATGGTTGATGCGATCGCGAGCGTTGTAGGTGCGTACGATCGCATCCGTCAGGCGAGGAAGCTGTTCCTTGAGTCGAAAATCGGAGGCCATCTGTATACCGGTTTGGGCCGTGTGTGGATGAGTTAAAATTGCTAAGGCATCGCAAAACTAAAAACTACCTACTTCCAATAGTTGCGGCTGGGCTCACGACCTCCAGTAGGCGTCACAGGTTGGCTCGCGCCGTTCCGCTAAATCGACACCTGTTGTTTTGCGATGCCAAAGCAAAGAGCGGTTGTATGCAATCGGTTGTATGGAACATGACTGGCAAGAGTTTTTTGGTCACACGGCCATGTAGCACCATAATACCCGGACATCCTGAATTGCGCAAACAACCCAGATTCTCAGCAATGGTTTTCCACTTATTAACCAACTTTCCATCCTGTCGCTCGCTAATAATCCATGGTTCGTATGTCGCTAAATCAGTATTTTTAATAACACATTAATGAATCATCCCGAAACTTGCGGATATCTGCGGGGTTAAGAGCAAGTTGTCGACATTCTTCGAGTCGAATCGAATGTCGGAACAATTTACGAGTGGCATTGCGATTGACCGTCGTAGATAATAACCAATTCCGCTGGCTGTTTTATCTGGCGTTTTGACGTGCCCACCCTCCTTACAACCCTCCCATTCAAAATGTCACATCAGCATCGCGAGCGTTCGCAACCCCGGCGTGGCGCCGTAAAGGTTATGGTTTTCCTGATTATTGCGGCAGGTATTTGCGGGTTGGGGGGCTACGCTTGGTGGCAGTCTAAAGGAACCGGGATCTACACTGCTTCGGACAATGATCCGTTGCTTCATGAAGTGCAGAAAGGCCCGTTCGATCATATTGTCTTGGAGCAAGG
>JANLUJ010000541.1:0-1887 GCA_031363425.1 Pirellula sp. | reverse complement strand
ACTCTTCATTGGGCTACTAGGACTTACGATGAGTCCGTTAGCCTATTTTTGCGTACGCGTCCCTTTGATGAAGTTGCTAGAGCCGGATTGGTTTGGTTCGTTGGTACCTGGCCAATCGAACGTGTCACCAATTTACATACGCGATGTGGTTCGATTGTGCTATGCTCCGCTAACAGAAGAACCCGCCAAGCTACTCCCTTGGGTTGTAGCATTGTTAGCGGGCATATCCCTGCAATCCAGCCGTCGTAGATCGGCGTCGCTTGCCTTGACGATCGGCGTCTCGTTTGCAATTGGGGAGTTTTGGTTAGTTGCGTATTTGATTCACGCGAGCAAGAATCCCGAAGTTGTCAATCTTCCCTGGTATGCTTTGAGTGGCTACATGTCGGAGCGCCTGATGACATGTTTTTGTCATACGCTTTTTGTTTTGCCAACCGTGCTGCTTTCTCGCCGAGGATTGGGTTATGGTTTGATCGGTTTAGCGATAGGGATGGCTTTGCATTACCTTGGTAACGCACCAATCGTCTTGATGCACCATGAAGCGTTCGGGATAGCCAAAGGGACATGGGGGTTACTGATTCAGTTATGGATAGCCTTTCTCGTTTTCGTTTGCTTGCTTTGGCTGATAGGAGCACAGTATGGATCTTCGATGCTTAAGCGCATTTGGAACAATCGCATGATTTGTCCAGAATGCCATGCAACCTATCGGCAACCACTTTTTTTGGCATTGAACATGGGTACCTGGCGATACGAACCATGTGGAGCCTGCAAAAAGTGGCATTGGGTGACCTTGAGTAACCTTGCACCCCTCGCGAAGTCGAGTCTGCCTAGCCTCGTGGCGGACGCTGCCAGCGTCCGCAAAGAGCCGCAAGACCTGCTATAAAGATCCAGGTAAGTCACCGTTATTGATATGTCGATTTTCTGAAGAGGTATGCCGACGCTAGCAGCGTCGGCCACGTTATGAATTCGTGTCAAATTATAGTTGGTATAGGCGAAGTGCTATGGGATGTATTTCCCGACGGAGCTCGATTCGGTGGCGCGCCTGCCAACTTCGTATGCAGTGCTGCCGGACTTGGCCGAGGTCGATTTGATGTTGCCATGGCGAGCGCAGTTGGCATTGATGATCTTGGCCAGAAGGCGATCTCGGCACTAGTCGACCATCAAGTGAATGTCGAATCAGTTATTCAAAAAAACCGACCGACGGGTCAAGTGGTAGTACGAATAGACAAGCAAGGTCATGCGACCTACGAGTTTGCGCCCGACTCCGCTTGGGATCGACTGGAATGGACTACCGAATTGGAACGGCTTGCACATCGAGCGGATGTGATTTGTTTCGGCACGTTGGGACAGCGTTGCGAGGTCTCACGTTCGACCATTCGCCGTTGTGTATCAGCTACGCGCCCGGCAGCCATACGCATCCTAGATATCAATGTGCGACGGCCTTTCATTAGCGACCCGATCATCTTGGACTCGTTGAAGCTTGCTAACGTTTTGAAGTTGAATGACGAAGAGTTACCAGTCCTCGCGAGTTTGCTTGGGCTAAGCGGTTCTCCGGTAGCCCTATTACGACAACTCGCCGATCAATTCTCACTACAGGTAGTTGCATTGACTCTAGGAGCGGATGGAGCCGTCTTAGTCCGCGGTGACGAAGTCAGTGTCGCACCAGGGATCGAGACCAACGTGGTAGATACTGTCGGTGCCGGCGACGCTTTTACGGCAACTCTTGCCATTGGTTTGCTCAAAGGCTTAGAATTGGACACGATCAATCGTACCGCCTGCGATGTGGCCGCGTTCGTTTGCTCCCAGGGCGGCGCCACACCGATATTGCCAGATCGGTTTGCTCTATAATGGATACGTTGCACGGAGAATTCTGACGCTGGCAGCGTCGGC
>JANLUJ010000514.1:0-6944 GCA_031363425.1 Pirellula sp. | reverse complement strand
CGCTCGTTTCACTTTGATACGATCGCTGTTCCAAGTATGCGATCCGTTAGACTGCGGAGACCTATGAAGTTTGATACGATGACGAGAGTGACCACAAATGCGACGGCAAAGATGGCCATGATCGGTTGGAGACTTGGCCCTTGGTCATGCACTTTTGGAACGACTATGACTGGGGTTAGGCAAGCCAATGCGGCGAAACCTGGCATGTAGGGAAACAGACTGCGGATGAAGACGCCAAATCGGCCCACGCGTCTTCCGTTCATGCGTACGACGGCTACTTGAAAGCCATGCATGACCAGTCCGCCCCGAAACAGAATCGCGGCAATCGTGGCCGGAATGCACACATATATCCACCAAACACTGACAGCCATGTGCATTGGCATGCCTATCGCTATCGATTTCATTGAGACCACCTGGGCGGTTCGCTTTTTGAGATCATCGGCCAGCAATTCCTTTGCAGCAGCCAATTCCTCAGAACTCGGTTTTGGCCCGCTTGCGGCACCATCAAGCTCACTCCGCATGAAAGAGTGAATGCTGGTGACAATGGATAGTGATTGCAAGCGAGGGTCCTTCAGAAGCTCAACTTTCTCACTTGCGACAATTGCCTTTGCTGCGTGGTAGCGACGAAACTGTTCTAGAGGTACTCGCAACGTCGCGTATCTCTCCGGGTTTTCTGCATACAATTCTTGACTTTCCTGTGGCATTTGTTTGTGCCCCGCCGATTCCACAAGCACGCTGCCGACGCCATAGAGCTCGGCGATATCTGGATTATTTGCAAAGAAAAGCCAGCTGTTCATTTGGGCCGTAGCCATTAACACCCAAACCAAAAAAGGAGATGCATAGCAAGTAATTGCCATCAATATTCGACGTTTACGGGGAGCAATTTCGTGCCGAGCCACGGTTACGTGAACCGCTCGCATTTTGAAACTGAAATCACTTTGACTCTTTAGTGTACCTAGCATCTTAGAAACGCTAACAGGCGGAGGCAACGTAGCACCGTTGCGAGGAATGAGTGTTTGTTCAAGATGCACGGCTAGATCGGACAGGAAATGATTGGCTCGCTTTTCGGGCGTCGTTTCCTCGAAAGGGGATGTGCCAGCGATGTATGATCTCGCTTCGATGCGTCGCGATGATTCGATATTGGGTGCAACAAAGTCCAGAAGTTTGATGTGCCCTAAATCGGTCAACCAAACATGGTCTAAGTCTAGTTGCTTCGGCAGTGTATCATTCTGCAATGCCGCACTTATTTCTTTTGAAATGTCGACCAAACAATATTTGACATCGTGCCACTGTGTCGGTTGCCGCAAGCGATTCACGAAAGGCTGGCCACTGGGGGCTTCGTAGACATCCCAGAGATTGCCATCGTCCATGAGCTGATTAAGCCAACGCAACCGAGTCGCGCGAGCCAAACTGGATCGATATTGGGTCGAATCATTACTCGTTGATTTGTCGTTTTGCCTAAGCCAAACTCGACGCAACATCATGGTATCGTATCCGACAAACATCTGGGATCCATCGTTTGTCGGTAGTGATTCGAGCACATAGTAAGGACCGATCGTCTTGTTGTTGCCTTCAAGGCTGGGTGCAATTGCCTGCGCAACGTGTATGACTTTGCGAGTCTCCGGCGACTTTGTCACTACTCGCGTTCCGCTAAGGTAATCGAGCAAGACGGATTGCCCGTCGCCTCGTCGCGTCTTGCAAAACAGAATAGCCCAGAATATCCAGGAACTCGCACCGACCATGCCGAGCCACAGCCATTCTTCCGTCCGCGCAGGAACAATGCCTCGAAATGATTGATCAACGAGTAGGTTTTCTGGCAATAAAATTGCAGCAGGAACGAGTACAAAAATTGCTGCTCGCCGGATTGCTTGAAAAACGCTTGGGCGATATCCATCCGAATCAATCACTTGCAAGCCGAGCACTCGTTTGCCGAGGGTTTGACCAAACGCAGCTTCGCAGAAAGCGAAATAGATGATGCAGGTTGCAAAATAGAGAATGCTGACGACACGTGTGGCAAAGTTGCTTGACCTGTCGATTGAGTTAAATCCAAAACTGGCGGTATAAAAAATACTCAATGTAAAAAGTAAAAAGTCGTCGATGATTCCGGCCACGGCTCTTGGTCCAAGCGAAGCTGGCTCGGCAACAGCAGAACTAAACGGTGCCAGTACATCGCGCAGTTCCGCGTAGTTTCGGAAGCGATCGCCTGGCTCCTTCGACAAACATCGCATCACGATTCGCGAAAGATCGGCCGGAATCTCAGGTCGTATGGAATGGGGCGCAGTCGGTGAGCTTTCAAGAACCAGGGCTAGCAACTTGATCATCCCATCGGCTTTGAACGGAGTTTGACCGGTCAGCAAGTAGTATAAAGTCACTCCAAAGGCGTAGATGTCCGAACGGACATCCAGCGCATCACCACGTAATTGTTCAGGTGATGAAAAGGCAGGTGTGCCCAGAAAAAGTCCTTCCGTTGTGATACGAGAATTCGGTTGCGTTTCCATTGAAATGGACAGACCAAAGTCGCCGATCTTGATCGTTCCATCCAGACCTTGGAAACAATTGGCAGGTTTTATGTCTCGATGCAGAACACCGAGCCTATAGGCCGCTTGCAGTCCATCGATTATCTGAAGTGCTGCATCGACTGCGGCCCGCGACTTCATTGATCCGTGCTTGCGAACCTGTTGCTCAAGTGTTCCTCCATCGACTAGTTCCATGCTGATCAGCGACCAGCGATCCACTTGGTGAGTTCCGAAAACAAACACGCTGTTCGGGTGATTGATCGAAGCTGCCAATCGGCCTTCGCGGAGGAACCGTTGGCGAGCTTCTTGACTATCAACTGGACGACTCAAGACCTTCAGTGCAACACGTCTCTGGTTCTCGACATCCTGGGCTTCATAAACGGTTCCCATCCCACCGCGGCCAAGTCGTTTCACAATTTCGAACTGACCGACACGCAAACCAGGTGCCAACGGGTCGTGCCATTGAGCTTTCCCTGCATCGTCAATAGACAAGTCTTGCTCCGGATTTTCGATCAGCGGCCGCGAGGCAAAGTCAAGAGTTTGGTTTAGAGAGGTATTCATCAGTTGGTCGCTGAGCAAGCAACTGGGACATATGCCTTGCGATATGGAAACGGGTTTGCCGCAACGAGGACAGAGATTTGCGGGTTCGGGGTTGCTAATCATGAGTTTCTCCGTAGATAGTTGGTCTCATGTTTAACAGACGAAAAAGCAAAATTAGGTTGCGACAATTAATGGAAATTTTTAGAAATCACAATGGATAGCCGCTGAAGCTCATCTGCAACATCCTCTGCAGCAACGGTTTGCGCGATTTCAGCACGCAGTAGTTCGCGGTACCATCCTTTCATGCGATGCATGGTCGACTTGAGCGATTCGACCGAACAAGCCAGTGTCTTGGCTATTTGAGCATAAGGGAGCTTGGCTTCATCACTGACCAGATGGAGCTTCAGTAACTCGAACAATTCCGTTTTGCCTTGGTCGACGAATCTTTGTCGGAGTTGCTCCATCACATTGTCCAGCAGCGTTAGCGCCCATCGGCGCTCGAATAGCATTTCCGGCGTCATCGCATCGACGGGTTCGACGCGATACCAAGCTTCCCCGACCGCGAAGTCGATCGAGAGGGTCTGTGCGTCGCCGCCTCGCTTTTGAGCCCTTGCTTTGACGCGCTCTTTCGAAACGTAATGTCGAATCGCAACTAACAGGAACGAGCGAAAACGACCTTTATCAGATACAACGGATGTCAGAAATTCCTTCGAGAGTAGCTGCTCAAAAAAACCTTGAACCAAGTCCTGCGAATCATGCTCGTTGTGACCTGTTCGTCTAAGAAAAGCATACAGTGGCAACCAATATCGGCGACTCAGATTATCTAATGCAGCTTGACGAACGCCGAGCGACGAAGCCGCCGCATCCCGGACGATCGTCCATTGGGTCGTCATAAATTGCGGAATATTCGGCTCCATTGAGACCTGCAATCCAAATCAAGAACATGCCAACATGACAATCAGCTTTGTTTCTCAGTATAGTCAACAATGCATAGCACCGGCATGATGTCGCGCCGTGAGCTCAATCGCGACTGTTCAGCCCTACTACCATCGCTGAGTCGCTTGAGAGGTACGCAATATCTCGCTGGCTTCGTCGCTCAGGCCATACTGATTGGTTGGCTGATTGAGCTCGAGGAAGATAATGTACTTGGAGTGGTCTGCACCTGCGTAAATAATCGGGGCAGGCGCAATTTGCAAAACGCTGGTGATTCGATTGTTCCACCGCGTGGTGAAGAGTTGCCCACCAAGGCTCTGTTCGGGCTTGAGTTGATAAAACTGGACCATCAAATTGGCCAATTGGGTAGGGTCTCCGGTGAGTCCATGCAGGTTGATTCTTTTTAGAGCCTGGCTCGAATCAAAATAGTAGGTAAGCGTACCTGCGATGTCCTTGGGTTGTGTGCCGGTGATGAGAGGAACTCGTAAACCGTCCATTTGAACATTGGATGTAACAGTTGAAACGCGAGCAAAGCGTTGAGGTAACCATCCAGGCACAATGTCAAACCGAAGCACTTCACGCAGGTCGTAAACAGCTCCACCACCGACTGCGGCATTGGCTTGCTGTTGGATTTGATTGAGCGTCGGTGTACCTAAGGTATAGTCCCAAAGCTGGTCGGTTTTTCCAGGAATAGCCGTTGCTGGCCCGGCTCTATTAGCGAGATACGGAACAGAAAATGACGCTGAACTACCTTGGCTCGAATAGGGCATGGGAGGACCTATAGGCTGGATGCTCGCTGGGCCATAAACGATTGAAACAACTTGACCATTCGACGTGAAATGCGAGTAGTCCGAGGGAGCACTTTGCATCGGAGAGCTAGTGCCGGCGAGATTTGGCTGGTTCTGGTTCCAGGACAAAGACTGCGACGTAGCAGAGGGTTGTGAGCCATTCGATCCATTTGCCACCATCAGAGAAAACGGATCGGCCGCTTCATTCGGGGCAGAACTACTGCTTGGGCTTGGCGATTGCGCTAGCCGGGCCACGAACGACTTTCGCAATTGCGTTCCGACGTCCGTTTCGAACGCGGCATATGGGCCGCCCACTGCGGCTCCGAGAATGGTGACTATGCCGATCGGTTTTTGAAGAAAATTGGATAGCATTGGATGGTTTGCTGCTAAGCACATCCATGCGCAACAAGTAACGATTTCAAATTGATACCAATCGACTCGATCGACGTGATGTTCCATTCCGCTTGTGAAAAAACCGATCCAAGTTGCGAAGAAAGCGAAGAAGCGAATCGACTATGACGATAAAGTCAGTTAGGCACTTGTATCCGAGGTCGCTCCGCGACTCGGAAATTCAGTGTCGCGGAGCGACACTGCCACGTCGAACTAAAAGTTTACCCTACGTTTCTTGCCCTCGAAAATGAATTCCGCGTGAGTCCAATCGACATGCAGATTGCATTCGTTGTCCGAAAATTCGCGAATCAGATAGCCGCGTCTGGCCGCAGGCGACCCGACTGGGGGCGTTCGAGTGGATCGAGATATATCAAACGGATCCAGAATAGGGGCGAGTTCCAGTGTTTCGTTCAGACGTCGGTGGTAACCGCTGCTGGACAATTCGTGATAGCGCAGATCGATTTTCTTGCGGGCTTGCCAAGTCGCATCCGAATTGGTCTGGTGCAACAACCAAAGTTTGCTCAGCCAATCAATTCGCCCCAGCATCGTGCGAGGCAAGTTTGCTTCGTCGTCTGTTGGATGCAATTGATTGAGGGTGGACTGCCATTGGTCCAGGATTTTCCAAGCTTCGATTGGAACGTTCGTTTTGGATTGCAACATTTGGCGCACCGAGGCTGCGTAGGCATGCTGTATATCCAACGACGACCATTGTCGCCTTGCTCGGTCGGGGACGCTTGTTAGTAGCATCCAATCTCTTGCAAATCTCCCGATGGCATCAATTGGGTTCTTCAGACGAGGGACCGATGGAACTGTTTTCTCTACCAAGTCCAGAACGAGGGCAGTGGCACCTAATCGCACGTACTGCGATTGTTCGCACATGCCGGAATCACCAATGGCGATTTCAACGCGTTGCCTATCTGCGAAAAGCTTGAAGTAGTTTCCAAACGACCACAAGGGGCCAACACACATTCCGCGGAGCCATGAATCGCAACGGAACAGCGGACTTGAGCGCCCGTAACTACCGAAGCCGACAATCGAAGTGATCGTCGAGGCTCTAGCGCTAACCAAAAAGCGATTTTCTTTGTCCAGGTACCCTGCGCCATCCACAATGCAACGGGACGCAAGGAAGGCCGAAACATGTTTGCGTTGAGGCCTCAGAGCAAAGCAATATATGTTGGTCGACAACATCAAGAAAAGCGGGAAATGCAGAATGCGAAGTCCGGCAGCACATATCGAAACACCAAGCGGATGAAGCAAATTCAGTCGCATCCGTTGCGATGCCATGCCGGACTTGTCGTCCCAGGTTTTCCCTTTGCAACTCGCCCCTCGAACGATCCGGTGCGATTGCTTTAGATTGTCAATTGCGCGGCTTAAGGTCCAGATCAGGACGAACCAAAACGAAGCGAGCAATCGGTACGCGATCACTGCGGGCAGCATTGCCATCAGACCTATTCGCCAACCGACAAGCATCGGTCCTTTGGCGATGCGCATCTCGTACGACTCGTGTTGACCATAGGTATGTCCATGTGCGTCTGCACTCCCTTTGAGCAATTGAGCTTCTTGATCTGCAAACGCACTGCTGACGATGCGAGACAGGAGTCTTTCCATCGCAATTTGGTAGCACAGTAGTTCGCGTGGGCTATGGCATTCCGGGGTCGCAGTCTCCAATAGCGCGTGCTTCAGGCTCTGTGAGGCGCCGGTTTCAAGAGAAATACATCCCCCGTTTGCGATGAACAATCGGTAAGGATTTCGAAAACTAGGGGCGCTTGGGGTTTCG
>JANLUJ010000459.1:0-5236 GCA_031363425.1 Pirellula sp. | reverse complement strand
AGTTTTTACAGGAGATTTCTACCGACGTTAGACAGGTTGACGACCTTGCCGAGTCAACCTTAATGACCGCTTGGACCCGATTGCAGACAACACTTGAGACACTAAAAAAATACGCCAACCAGTAGCGTGGGATAGGCATCCTGCCTGTCTCTTGTGTTTCGACTCGTGTTTCGACTCGTGTTTCGACTCGTGTTTCGACTTGTGTTTCGACTTGTGTTTCGACAGGCTGGAAGCCTATCCCACATTTCATCTCCAAAATGGTTTGTCGCGTTGAGGTTGAAATGCGTTGTCCGAGTGCTTTTTGGTTGGTGTCGACCGCGGCTCAACTATGCTAATCAATTTGCTCGAATCGTTGGAGGATTCGAGTGCTACCTTGTTGGTCTCGGATTTATCTATAGTCAGACGTCGAGGTAATCCATTAATGTGAATCGCTACTCCTCCGCTTATGATGGCAGACACCGTCCCATTGGGCATGCGGTGTGTGGCAGCCACCGAGTCCACTTCGAGCGGCGTCACTGGAAGTCGTGGTTGCACGTCTGGATTGTCGATGGACTTGAATGGCTTGCCGTTACCGTTTTGAATTTCGCGCCGAACGATTTCCAAGGCAATCGATAAATCAAAAATATGTCGCAATCGACCATATACGGGATAGTCGCGTTGCAATCGATCGAAGTTACGTGAGAACTTTTTGGCGAACGCATCCGCTGCAAGGTCGGGCGAACTCGTAGTCACCCGTTCCCCATTTGAGTTCATCATTTGCGATTCGCTGAGCACTTGTACATTGGATGAGGTAAAGTAGTAGATTTTGCGATCCGGATCCATCGGGATCTTGTGATCGGTCAAGGAGAACCACCATCGGACCATGCTTGAGTCTTTACCGTTGCCCGAACTTGTATAGACTTCTTTCTCTTGCCAATAGGACTTCATTTGTGTGGGGCAAGTTTCCAGACCTAGTCCCAAACGTTTCATGTGCGCATCTGCGACCAGCAAAGCGTAGCCTGTCGGCGAATTTTGGTTCAACCCAATCACCTTGGCTTGTTGTCGGCCAAGCTTCAGGCGCCATTGCTCTGCCCAACGCTCGGGTTGACGTTGCATAGACCGCAACGAAGATGCTGACCTAGCCATTTCATATGCTTCCGTCAATCGCTTTGGGTCTGGATCGATTGAGCAGCCGAATTCCCCCCTGTTTTGCAAGACGTGTGGGGCGATGCAAAGCAAGTCCTCAAGAAGGACAGGTGGCAATCCAGTTTCTGGATTTAGCAACTCGCGTGAGGCGTTGGTCACTAAGTTTCCCGCCGGGCCACCAAGAAACCACTCTCGCGATTCTTTATCATATGCAACGTAGTCAATTCGATAGAGTCCACCGAGTACCTCCATCGCCACGTTGGCTCGCGAACCCTTTGCGTCCTTGAATCGCTCAGCAACCTGATCATCCAATTGGTGCAGGGAAACCCATCGCAATGCAGTCGGTTGTTGCCATTCACCTAAATCCACCAACGACACATTCAATGGCTTGCCGCTTTTCCCTTGATCTCGCAATGTTTTGAGTGGCGAGGGGATATCTTTGCTCGGATCAAAGCGTTCTATCAAACCGCTTGGGTCGATTCGCACCCCTTGCCGATAGGGATAAAGGGATGCCGACCCACCGGCTGAGGCCCATTCTGCATCAATAACGTTTTCAATCAGGCCGATGAGCTCGGTATAGTTCGCCATCGATGCGCCCCCATTCGAATTTCCGCCGTCGCTGTTTTGGTGCAGTTGGCTAAGCCATTCAAGCCGCTGGTCGCTTGGCATCGATCTGAGCTCAGAGATGGCGGTACTACTATTGCCAGAGAGAAGCGCATCCCTGATTCGTCTTGCGCCCGCCGTGTCGGAATCGATTGGATCTTGCAGAACCGCAAATCCACTGGTGCAGTTCAAAATTTGAAATAGGACACCAACCAAAACTGCAAATAGCGAACGCATGATTGATGCTCCGTGGATAAATCGATACCATCTAGAATTCTACGGACTGCGGGACGAGATAAATTAAGTGTATCGACATCGCGTGGCCAGGCGATTCTCCGCTCTCCAAAATTGCCAAATCTTCGCAACCTTTTTTTGTCTGGTGATAACTCGCTAGGAGTTCAAGATGCATTGCCGAATCGAATTCAAGTTCCTTCTGTCCGCAATTATTGTGGGATTGTTACCTTTTTGCGAAACAACCATGGCTCAACAAACCAGCAGCTCGGCTGCACCAGCTGCAACCGATGTCGATCCATATCAATGGCTTGAGGACGTTACCGGCGAAAAAGCTATCGAGTGGGTGAAGGCTCGCAACGTAAAATCGCAAGCAAAACTTGAATCCGATCCTAAATTCAATGCTTTACGCGAAGATCTGCTAGCCATCCTGGATTCCGATGCTCGCATTCCCTTCGTTAGTAAGCATGGTGAGTACTACTACAACTTTTGGCGGGACAAGAAGAACGAGCGTGGGCTTTGGCGCCGGACTACGCTTAATGAATTCAAAATGGCGGAACCGAAATGGGAGCTCATTCTAGATTTAGATGCGCTTGGAAAGGCCGAAAACGAAAACTGGGTATGGAAGGGGGCGAATCTTCTTCGCCCCGACTACACGCGTGCCCTCGTGACGCTCTCCCGAGGCGGAGCCGACGCAGACGTGACTAGGGAGTTTGACTTGGATAAACGCGAGTTCGTCAAGGACGGATTCTCGCGACCTGAAGCCAAAGGCAGCATGAGTTGGATCGACCTAGACCACGTTTTTGTGATGACCGATTTTGGGGCTGGATCCATGACCGAGTCTGGATATCCCCGTATTGCAAAGAAGTGGAAGAGAGGAACGCCATTCAATTCCGCAGAAGTTATCTATGAAGGCAAAATCGAGGACATGTCGGCCGGCGCGTTTCACGACGACTCGCCAGGCTATGAACGCAATTTTGTAGATCGGAACCTAGCGTTCTACAATGACGAGCTGTACCTCCTGGATGAGAATTCCAAGCTGATCAAGATCGATGCGCCAAACAGCGCAACGAAGAGAGTGTTCCATCAATATCTGGCCATTGAGTTGCGTAAGTCCTGGGATGTCGGCGGCAAGACATATTCGGCCGGATCGCTCTTGTTCACGAACCTCGACGCGTTTCTCAAAGGAGAACGCAAGTTCGAAATGGTTTTCGAACCTTCGGACACAACAGCGCTATCCAGTTTTGGTTTCACTAAGGACTTTGCGTTTATCAATGTCTTGGAAGATGTGAAAAACAGAATCTACGTGTTAAGGCCAACCGAAAAGGGTTGGGTTCGAGAACCGCTCAAGGGAGCGCCCAGTCTCGGGACAGTAAATATTTCGTCGGTGGACTCGGACGAATCGAATGATTTCTTCATGACCACTTCAAACTACTTGAATCCAACGACGCTTTCGCTCGGAACGATTGGCTCCGAACCGACAGTGCTCAAGCAACTGCCCGCCTTCTTTGATGCGAAAGGCCTGTCTATTTCGCAACACTTTGCAACTAGTAAGGATGGCACCCGCATCCCATACTTTATGGTCGCACCCGAAGGCCTGAAATCAAGTGCCAACAATCCGACACTTTTGTACGGATACGGCGGCTTTGAAATCCCAATGCAACCTGGCTATAGTCCCGCAGTCGGACGGGCTTGGGTTAGCCAGGGTGGAGTCTATGTTGTTGCCAACATCCGTGGTGGAGGCGAATACGGACCTCGCTGGCACCAAGCTGCACTCAAGGAGAACAGGCTGAGATGCTATGAAGACTTCGCTGCGGTCGCGCAAGATCTGTATGCTCGTAAAGTGACTAAGGCAGACAAACTCGGAATCCAAGGTGGATCGAACGGCGGACTTTTGGTCGGCAATATGGTTACTCTTTATCCCGGTCTCTTCAAAGCAGCCGTATGCCAAGTGCCGTTGCTGGATATGCAGCGCTACAACAAATTGCTCGCCGGTGCATCGTGGATGGCGGAATATGGAAATCCAGATGACCCAAAGCAATGGGATTACATCAAGTCCTTTTCGCCATATCATAATGTCAAGCCGGGAGTGAAGTACGCCAATGTTCTCTTTACGACATCGACTCGCGATGACCGCGTTCACCCTGGCCACGCTCGCAAGATGATGGCCAAGATGGAGGAGCAAGGCCACTCGGTACTCTACTACGAAAACATCGAGGGCGGACACGGCGGGGCTGCAAATAATCGTCAATCCGCTTTTATGCAAGCAATCGCCTACACATTTTTGAAACAACAATTGTTCGGCGAATAGTATTTATCCATGACATATTTGCAGTTAGACGGTAAACGTATCGTTGTGATGGGCGTCGCAAATCGAAAGAGCGTCGCCTACGCTATTGGCAAAGGACTCGAGTCCAACGGTGCATTGGTCGAGTATGTTGTTCGAAGTGAAAAACGACGGGACGAAGTTAGCAGACTGTTCCCGAAAAGCCCCATTTGGATTTGCGACGTTGAGAACGAATCGCAGATATCTGCCCTTGCAACCGACTTAGCCCAAAACAAGGAAGCGATTCAAGGGTTGGTGCACTCGATTGCGTTTGCGGACTACAGTGATGGAATGAAGCCATTTCACGAAACAACTCGCAAGCAGTTTTTGCAGGCAATGGATATCTCTTGCTTTTCGTTTATCGCAGTGAGCAACGCGGTCAAGGAGTTGCTCTCACCGACCGCCTCGATGGTAACCATTGGAATCTCAACGACCCGCATGGCGAGCGAAAGCTATGGGTTTATGGCGCCGGTCAAGGCAGCACTCGATTCCTCGCTTGCGTTCTTATCGAAATCGTTTAGTCGTTTTTCCAAAATTCGATTCAATGCCGTAGGTGCGGGACTCCTAAAAACAAGCGCCTCGGCGGGCATACCAGGTTATGTTGATGCTTATCTTTTTGCGGAAAAAGCTATTCCGCGCGGTACCGGTGTGACGACTCAGGAAGTCGCTGATACGGTATTGTTCCTGCTCAGTCCTCGCTCGTCAGGGATAACTGCACAGACATTGGTGGTCGATGCGGGAATGTCAACCAACTACTTCGATAATGAAATCGTTTCACGCGTAGCTGGCGGCGGCTGAACGCACGACCATTGCGAATCGGATGATAAATCGTCCGCTAGTTGGATCTCCATCAGATTAAGCCCAACGGGCTTTAACATTTTAGCCCAGGGCAGAGCGCAGCGCCGCCCTGGGGATTCCACACACACCCGGCAAATTGCCCTGAAAGGGCCG